>JAESTF010000215.1 GCA_016763795.1 Flavobacteriales bacterium | reverse complement strand
TTGGCCTAAAAACATGGTGTCGGTAACATTTACCACATTTTGTGCAACACCACTAATGATGATAGGAAAAGCAATTTTCCAAATGTTTTTATAGGAGATATCAGCAAGCATAACTTACTCAAGAAAACTAAAATTAACGTTACTGTATTTTTTATGAAATGAAAAATTTGGATTGTCAGAAAAATCCCAATTTCTATCGTGTTCCAATATTAACATTCCGTTTTCTTTTAATAGATTTTTTTCAAAAATGATTTCAGGAATCTGATTAATGTTTTTTAAGTCATAAGGAGGATCTGCAAAAATGATTTTGAATTGGGTGTCGCATTTTTTTAAATAACGGTAAGCATCATTTCTTAAAATACGTATTTGGCTAAATTTTAGCTCCATTGTTGTTTTTTTAATGAAGTTAATACAACCACTATGTTGATCTACACAAACTACTTTTTTAGCTCCTCTTGAGGCAAACTCAAAAGTAATACCTCCAATACCAGCAAACAAATCTAATACATCAGCTTCTTCAATATTAAACTCATTACCAATCAAATTAAATAACCCTTCCTTAGCGTAATCGGTTGTCGGTCGGGTAGGTAAATTATTAGGAGCAATTATTCTTCTGCTTTTATGTGTTCCGCTAATTATTCGCATAAAAATTGGTTAAATAATGCCTGGTGAGAGTGTCTTGGCGTTTCTTCAAAAATGTAACTAAATTTTAGGTTTTCTGGACGATTACCATAATTTAATGTTTTAATATATTTATATAACATTGTATAAATAACTGAATTTTTTTCTACTTCTCCAGTTAGTATAATGCTAGCTTCTTCGTTGTTAATGTTTAATTGGTCTAGCACAAAAAGTAGATAATAAATAAAATCTTCACTGCTTTGATAATTAAATGAATTGTATAATTCTAACTGTTGATTTTTTATGGCAATTATCTGAAATGAAGTCGGTAAAACATGTACGTGAATAGCAGAAAGTGTTTTCTCTTTTTGTGAATGGATCAAAGCGCTTTCGATTAATGCAGATGAAAAATGCTTAAAATTTACGTTTTGTAGTTTATTAAATGCATCGGTAATAAAATCTGGAATACTATAAACGTTGTGTGCTGAAAGGTTAATTAATTGATCAGAAAAAAAGATATCTTCTTCTTGCTTAGAAAAATTAAAGTGATGAAAACTTGCGAGTTTATCTGCTTTAAAAACAGCATTGGGAATTAATGTGCTTCTATTGTTTACAATAGCGATGTTAATGTTTTTAAATTCGTTTTTATAAAAAGGGTTGTTAGTAATAATGTTTTTTAGAGGCTCTACTAATGAATAATCATTGTAAATATCTGCAAAGCGATATGCCTCAAAACCAATAAAAGAACTGTTTTGAGTATCGAAAACAATGTGTTTTAAGCCACTATTGCTTAGTTCTATATATACTTTGTAATTCTTAGAATTACTTTCTGAATAGGATTTATCAAATAAACTAATATGTGGTTTTTGAGTATTCACTAGAAAAGCGAAGTTATAAAAACTAACTGTCATTCTCAGCTTGACTGAGAATCTATTTTAAGGGAATTAAGAAAAAGGATAGCACGTAAAGTTATCAATTCCAGTTACCGTTTGTTTTAGCATCTTCTAAAGATCCAACCGCAAGATATTTACTCATATCATATCCTTCATTGTCAGTCTCTAAACCTAAATAAATATCTTTTAAATTTGCTTTAACTTCAAAAACAGGCATTTTTAGTTTGTTTTTTTCAATAGAGCTTGTTGCAATTGTAAACTGTTTTCCTTCGGCAAAAGGAATGTAAGGCATAGAATCTACAATATTATTAAAGTTGTCTGTAAATAAAATTTCTTTCACCGGAATTTTAGTGGTGTCTCTTCTAATTATTCCCAGTTCTAGAGCTAAAGCTTCCTGTCCTAATAAACTATCAGGAACTTCACCTTCCATTTTTACTTGAACAACCGAATCATTTTTTAAGAAATCAATCAAATCGTCAAAAGAACCAGCATAAGTTCCTCTAACTTTTTTGTATTCTATCTGAGCATCACTTATTTGTGTTAATCGTTCTTGTACAGCGGCATTTCTTGATTCAACAGTTTCTGTTAAAATCATTTTACTATCAATGCTATCATAATTTATATATGCAAAAAGTATAATTACGCCAACAAGGGCTACTTTAACAATATTTAATATCATGGGGGATAAATTTATCAAAACATACTTTGATAAAAAATAAAATCCTACAGATCCTACTAGGACACCCAGAATAGTTTGAACAATAAAAAACATATTATCAATTTTTGATTCGACACAAATCTACCATTTTTTTTGTCCTTTAAAAACTCTAAATGTAAATTTAATATTGTGCTAACATTTATTAATTAACAAAAGGTATAAAATGTAGTTTAAAGGGTACTTTAGGCAACAGAAATATGCAAAACATTTTTTATAAAACATTATTACAAAATTTTGGTTTTGAGCCAACTAAAAATCAATTAGCTGTTATAGGAGAGTTAACTGATTTTGTTTTTTTGAAAATAAAAAAGCATTTATTTGTCTTAAAAGGTTATGCTGGTACAGGTAAAACATCATTAGTTGGAGCATTAGTAAAAACATTGCCTGTTATTAATTTTGATTCGGTTTTGTTAGCCCCAACAGGAAGAGCAGCAAAGGTGCTGTCTAATTACGCGAATAAGCCAGCTTTTACTATTCATAAAATGATTTACCAATTGAGTAGTGGTGGTGATGGATTTACACGGTTTACAATTAAACAAAACAAATTTCAGAATACTATTTTTTTAGTAGATGAGGCTTCTATGATAGGAGATGGTGGAGGGTTGAGTTCAAAACAATGGGGAGAAAATAAAAGTTTACTAGATGATTTATTGGAGTTTGTGCATGATGGTGTAAACTGTAAATTAATTTTAATTGGCGATACTGCTCAGTTACCACCTGTTGGCATGGAATTGAGCCCTGCTCTGGATGAAGATTTCTTATATACATCTTATCATTTAAACATAGAATTTAATGAATTAAGTGAAGTTGTAAGACAGGCAGAAGATTCAGAAATTTTAACCAATGCAACTTATTTAAGGAATAAAATAGCATTAAAAAATAACGATTTACCCTTGTTTAATTCTGTAAACAAAGCAGATGTTAAAACAATCCCTGGGTTAGAGTTAGAAGATTATTTGAATGATGCTTATGGTAAATTTGGTGATGATAATGTGATGTTGATTACTAGAAGTAATAAACGAGCAAACTTGTTCAATTTACAAATCCGTGCACGTATAAAATGGTTGGAAGATGAAATTGCAGCTGGTGATTACTTAATGGTGGTAAAAAACAATTACTATTGGTTAACGGATGATTCTAAAGCGGGATTTATTGCCAATGGCGATATTGTAGAAATTCAGAAAATAAGAGGGGATGAAGAACTGTATGGTTTTCGGTTTGCTAATGTTACGGTAAGAATGATAGATTATCCTAACGAACCAGACTTAGAGGTGAAAATTTTATTAGATAGTATTTTAAGTGAATCACCATCATTACCATCAGATAAATTTAGAGAATTGTATGATGCTGTTGCAGAAGATTATAAAGATGAGCCAAATCGTAAAAAACGAAATGAATTAATTCGTAAAAATCCTTATTACCAAGCTTTACAAGTAAAGTTTGCCTATGCCATTACGTGTCATAAATCGCAGGGCGGACAATGGGATGCTGTTTTTGTAGATCAGGGTTACCTTACTGATGAAATGATTAATGTAGAATATTTACGTTGGTTATATACTGCAATTACTCGTGCAAAAAAAGAACTGTACTTGGTTAATTTTAGTGAAGGATTTTATAAAATCTCTTCTTAATATGATAAAAGACTTCCTGTTTAGAGTGTTTCATCTAATTCTTTTCTAAAGGTTTTATGTTTTGCAATAACTACTTTTTGATTTTGGCCTTTAATAAGTAGTAAAATTCCTATAATGAGGATGACAATTCCCCACAAAGTACCCAAAAGGAAGAATGCCAGAGCTCCAACTACGATTCCTACTACACCAAGATTTATTAAATATTTTGGTGAAGAACCTAATGAAGTTTTAATGTTTCCCGCGGCATTTAAGTTTAGTTGCAGTTTTCGATTAATTTCTTTTTCATCTTGAGTAAAATCAACACAGTTGTTTTCAAACTGAGGTTTCTGAGTCGTTAAACTACATATCATCCCGATATCGCGATTCATTTTTCTCTTTTCGCAAATAGAGCAATATTTAAGTCTTTCTTCTAAAGTCACTATTATTATTACTTAGCCAAACATCTTTTCACTTTCCGTTTATGGGCAGTAACTTCATCAATATTACTTTGGTCAGGGAACATAATTTTACATTCACCAGTTTTCATAGCTTCTAATTCTTCCATTGCTTTATCAAAATCGGCATCACTAACATCATCACTCATCATTGTATCAGAAAGTTTTTTGTTTTTCTTTACACAATCGCAAAATGACATTCCGCCTTCTTCAATTTCTGTCTCTGTATCAGCCTTCATCGCATCTTGCAAGCTTGTTTCCCCTTCTACAACTTCTTCTTGGTAAACTCCAGTAGAACTTGTATCTGCAGCGGTTTCTTCTGCACTGGCATCATCAATAAAAGTTTCTTCAACTACATCATCAATAATTTCATCAGTTGGTTCTTCTCCACCACATGATGTTATAAAAAAGATAAATGTAAATATGCTTAAAAGAGTTAGTAATTTTTTCATAATAGTTGCTTGTTTTGTGAATTTTAAAAGTAATAAAAATTTTGAATCAAAAGACTATTATTGTCATCTTCAGCTTGACTGGAGATCTTACATAGCTTCCCACAAGCTGAAGATGACAAAAGTGTTAACTAGCAAAACTCTGCAAGTCAGAAAGTTTTTTGTAAACTCCAGCTTGTTTTAGTAGCTCAGTGTGAGTACCTCGCTCAACAATCTTACCTTTTTGTAGTACTAAAATCTCATCAGCATGTTGTACTGTGGATAAGCGATGCGCAATAACAATAGAAGTTCTGTTTTTCATTAATTTAGTTAGAGCATCTTGCACTAATCTTTCAGATTCAGTATCTAATGCTGAGGTAGCTTCATCTAAAATTAAAATAGGAGGATTTTTTAATACCGCCCTTGCAATACTGATCCGTTGACGTTGTCCCCCAGATAATTTACCACCTCTATCACCAATGTTGGTTTCGTAGCCATTTTCCATCTCCATTATAAAATTATGAGCATTGGCAATTTTGGCTGCTTCAATAATTTGTTCTTTAGTCACATTTTCGGTTCCTAAAGAAATATTGTTTGCAATGGTATCATTAAATAGAATGGATTCTTGGGTTACAATTCCCATTAAACCTCTTAAGTTTTTTAAGCTAATTTCTTTAATGTTGGTATCATCAATTAAAATCGCTCCATTTTTGATGTCGTAAAATCGAGGTAATAAATCTGCAAAAGTAGATTTTCCTCCACCCGATTCTCCAACCAAAGCAATAGTCTTTCCTTTTTGAATGGTAATATTAATATTATCTAAAACAGTAGTTTTATCATAAGAAAATTGAACATTTTTATAGGTAATTTCTTTTGAAAATTCATTAACCTCTTTTGGGTTTTCAATATCAGTAATATCATTTTTTGCTTGTAACACTTCTTCCAACCTGTCGGCAGAAGCAGCACCTTTTAAAACAATGGCATAAGCAGTAGAAAATGCTTTTACAGGAGTTAATAATCGTGCAAAAAGGATGATGTAGGCCATAAATTCACTTCCGCTAAAATTTGATGATTTTTCGGTTATGTTATCAGTTAACTCAATATTTTCTAATACTAAATTTCCTCCATAATAAACAAGAACAAGCATTACTGTTATTCCTAAAAATTCACTTATAGGTGCTGCAGCGTCTTTTTTACGAGCCATTTTAAGCGTTAACTTAGTATGTCGTTCGTTAATGTTTTCAAATTTATTCCGAATATGATTCTCTGCATTAAAAGCTTTAATGATTCTCAATCCACCAAGTGTTTCTTCAATACTCGATAAGATTTGGCCAACCATTTCTTGAACCTTGGTAGATGAGCGCCTTAAGCTTTTTCCTAACTGACCAATAATTAAACCACTAGTAGGAAGTAAAATCATCGCAAAAATGGTTAATTCAGCATTCATTATTATCAATGTAGTAACATAAAGAATAACCGCGATGGGTTCTCTAAACATTAATTCTAAAGAGTTTAAGATTGACCATTCTACTTCTTGAACATCAGAAGTCATTCGAGCCATAATATCTCCTTTACGTTGTTCAGAATAATAGGATAAAGGTAGTTCTAATGTTTTTTTATGAATTTTTTTTCTTAAATCTTTAACAACACCAGTTCTTAAAACAGAAATGTAATATAGTGCAGCATATCGGAACACATTTTTTAGAAGGGTGAAAATTCCTACAACGACACATACAAAAAGAAGCATAGATGCTTTATCATTATCGACAATATATTGTTGCATAGTAAAGTTAAAGTAATCAGCAGCAAACTCCTTAGTAAGGGAAAATGTCGGTTCTACAGTAACAACTTCCGTTTCTTGATTGAATAATAAATTCAATAACGGAATAAAAAGAATTAGAGATAGTAGCTCGAAAATAATGGATAAAATATTACAAAATATATTGATAAAGCCATATTTTTTATAACTAGCAGCATATTTTAATATTTTAGCAAAACTTTTCACTTAGAATAACTCTACTCCTGTAAAATTAAAAGGAGTAATCTGCTTTAATTCAGTTTTAATTTCATCACTAACGTTTAAACCATCAATAAAATTTGAAATAGATGCTCCAGTAATTTTTTCGTTGGTACGTGTTAATTCTTTTAGTGCCTCATAAGGTTTTGGATAACCTTCTCTTCTTAATACTGTTTGAATTGCTTCAGCGGCAACCACCCAGTTGTTTTCCAAATCTAGTCTAATTTTATCTTCGTTTATTAAGAGTTTGTTCATCCCTTTAATTAAAGAAGATAAAGCTAGTAACGAGTGTCCGATAGGAACTCCAACATTACGTAAAACGGTAGAATCAGTTAAATCTCTTTGTAAACGAGAAATAGGCAACTTCGCTGAAAGGTGCTCATAAATTGCATTTGCAAATCCTAAGTTACCTTCAGAATTTTCAAAATCGATAGGATTTACTTTGTGAGGCATTGCAGATGAACCAATTTCCCCAGCTTTAATTTTTTGTTTGAAATAGTCCATAGAAACATATGTCCAAACATCTCTATCTAAATCAATTAAGATGGTATTGATTCTTTTTAAACCATCAAAAAGAGCCGCTAAATTATCGTAGTGTTCAATTTGAGTTGTAGTTTGAGAACGATCTAATCCTAAAGTATTGTTGACATAATTATTAGCAAATTCTACCCAATTAGTTTCAGGGTATGCAACATGATGTGCATTTAAGTTTCCTGTTGCACCACCAAATTTTGCGGAAAAAGGAATTGCTTTTACTTGTGTAATTTGTTTTTCTAATCGCTCAACAAAAACATAAAATTCTTTTCCTAAACGAGTAGGAGAAGCGGGTTGTCCGTGCGTTTTAGCAAGCATCGGAATGTTTTTCCATTCAGTAGCTCTTGCTTTAATTAACTGAACAGCTTCGTCTAATAGCGGATAATAGACATCGTTTAACGCTTCTTTTAAAGATAAGGGAACAGAAGTATTGTTAATATCTTGAGACGTTAATCCAAAATGAACAAACTCTTGCTGTTCGTTAATTCCTAAAGCAGTGAATTTATCTTTAATAAAATACTCAACCGCTTTAACATCATGGTTAGTTGTTTTTTCAATTTCTTTAATAGCTAAAGCATCCTTATTAGAGAAATTCAAATAGATATTTCTAATATCATTGTACAATGATTTATCAAAACTGGATAATTGAGGCAATGGCAATTCACACAATGCAATAAAATATTCAATTTCTACTCTAACTCTGTATCTTATCAGAGCAGCCTCAGAAAAATAATTGCCTAAATCTTTCGTCACTCTTCTGTACCTTCCATCTATTGGTGAAATTGCTGTTAATGCTGTAAGTTCCATTTTAATTATAAAAATTGTTAAAAGGCAAAAGTAACTCTTTTAGTGAGAATAAAACGAGTGATTAATCCGTATATTTGGGCAAGTTATTAAAGAGGTTTATGGGATTGTTTAAAAATTTCGGGGTTGGATTTAGTGCTTATGGAAAAGCAATGAGTATGCTTTTTACGAAGCAATTATGGTGGTTTTTATTGTTTCCTGTGCTTTTAAATATTATTTTTTTAATAGCAGGTTGGTTAGGAATAGGCTCATTAACCGATTATATAGAAAATTGGCTAAAAGGTTTAATGGCTTTTGATGGCGATTCTTTTATAGGAGCAAGTTTTTTAGAACCAATTGCTGGTTATATTTCCGGAATTGCAGGTTTTCTTGTTTGGGGAGTACTAAAATTTATTTTCTTTTTTGTGTTCGCAACCATTGGAGGTTATATTGTAATTATTTGTCTTTCACCTGTGTTTGCAATCTTGTCTGAAAAAACGGAAGAGATGTTAACTGGCAATAAATATCCTTTTAACGGAGATCAAATAATGAGAGATGTAGTAAGAGGCATTTTAATTGCTTTTAGAAATATGTTTATTGAATTTGGTTACATGATATTGATATTTCTATTAGGTATTTTTATTCCAATTATTGGTGGTGTTATAGGGACTATTCTCTTGTTTTTTATTGCTTCTTATTTTTATGGATTTGCGTTTATTGATTATACTAATGAGAGAAGAAGATTAACCATAAAACAATCGGTAAAGTTTATTAGAGCCAATAAAGGGATGGCAATAGCCAATGGTATGGTGTTTTCATTTTTCATGTTGATTCCTTTTTGTGGAACAACTTTAGCAGGATTTGCAGCAATACTGTCTGTTGTGGCAGCTACAATAGCAACTCATAAAGTGGTTGATTTAAATAAGAACCCTTATGCTAAAAATGAAGAAATTATTGATAATATTGAGCTACCAGAAGATGAAAACCCGAAGCAGATAGATGAGAGTAAAGAAGATTAAAGTTTCAGCAGTATCTTATTTAAATACATTACCTTTTATTTATGGAATTAATAATTCTGAGGTAATGGAGGAGATTGATTTGTCATTAGACATTCCTTCAGATTGCGCAAAAAAAATATTGAGTGGAGAGGTAGATTTAGGCTTGGTTCCGATAGCAATACTTCCACAATTAAAAGAATACCATATTATTTCTGATTACTGTATTGGCGCTGAAGGTAAAGTTGATTCAGTAGCCTTGTATAGTGACGTTCCGTTAAATGAAATTGAATATATTTATTTGGATTATCAATCTAGAACATCTATAAATTTAGTACAGATTTTAGCAGAAAACCATTGGAAAATTGCTCCTAACTGGATAGAGGCAACGAAAGGTTTTGAAAATAAAATTTCAGGTAAAACGGCAGGAGTTATCATAGGTGATAGAACATTTAATCTATCAAAAAAGTATCAATACAAGTATGATTTATCTGAAGAGTGGATGGGTTTTACAGGTTTACCATTTGTTTTTGCATGCTGGGTTTCTAATAAAGAATTACCACAATCATTTATTACGAATTTTAATAAGGCTTTAGAAAAAGGAGTTTGTAATATTAATAAAGTTGTCTTGAGATATAATGAAACAGACGTGTCTAAAATAATTTTAGAAAATTATTTAACAAAAAATATATCTTATACGTTTGATGCCAGTAAGCAAAAAGCGGTAGATAAATTTCTTGGATTTATTAAGAGAAAAGACTCGTAAGAGTCAGAAACCTAATAGTTGTTAATAACTATATTTTTTATCCTCATCTTATTTATTATTTTTGTTTGAATTCAAAGGTAATCTGTACTTAAATTATAATGGCATAATTGATGCTTATTTGAGTACAAAAAAAATAGGTATGAGAAAAAATGTTTTACTATTAATTTTAGTATTTCATTTTTTTGGATTTGCAGTGCAAGCTCAAAAAGATGAAAAGAAAATAGGGAAAGTAGGCTATAAAATTAAAATGCAAGATGCTCGCCATAAATTTTTAGCGGAAGGAAATGTAAGGGCATCACTTAATATTTATCGTGATTTACTACAAGATTATACAAATGACGCAATGGTCAACTATAGGATAGCAGAATGTCATTTTAAATTAAAGAATTATGAGCTAGCTGTAGAGTACTTCCAAAATGCACGAAAATTAAATGATGAGGTAGATAAAGAATTACATTATAATTTGGGGAGAGCATATCACAGAAATGATCAATTAGATAAATCTATTGAATCATATAATACGTTTAATGAAACAGCCTCTAAAAAAACTAAAAAGAATTATGACGTAGCAGGAAAAATTGCTCAGGTTGATTATGCAAAAAAAATGATTGCTAACCCAGTAAAGGTTAAAATTGAGAATTTAGGAAAAAACATTAATTCTAAAGGAGGAGATTATTCGCCTTCTATTTCAGCAGATGGTAAAACAATGATTTTTACTTCAAGAAGATCGGATACAAAGGGTGGGGGAGTTGATAAAGCTGGAGATTATAAATATTTTGAAGACATTTATATTGCTGATTGGGATTCGGTAGATAATAAATGGAATAAAGCACACCCGATTGAAGGGAAATTAAATACAGAAGGACATGATGCAAGTTTGAGTATTTCGCCCGATGGTAATAAAATTTTTATTTATAGAAATGACGGCTCGCTTTATATTGGAGATATTTTTGTTTCTAAAAAAAGAAGAAGCTCTGGTACCTGGGGTAATCCTAAAGCATTAGAAAAACCAGTTAATACTTCTTATTTTGAAAGCTCAGCTTGTTTATCTGCTGACGGTAATAAACTTTATTTTGTAAGTGAAAAAGAAGGAAAAAAATATGGAGCATTAGGAAGGGGAGATATTTATGTTGCAGAAAAAATTACCAAAAGCACTTGGGGAGAACCAAAAAATTTAGGATCAGTAATTAATACTTCTTCTGATGAAAACAATGTATTTATTCATCCTGATGGGAAAACATTGTTTTTTAGCTCTAATGGACATTTGAGTATTGGAGGTTATGATGTTTTTATGTCTAAAATGCAAGATGATGGTACATGGGGAAAGCCAGAAAATTTAGGTTATCCGATTAACACAATATTAGATGATGTACATTTTACGTTAAGTGTTGATGGAAAAACAGCACATTATTCAGCTGTTAGAGAAGGTGGCTTGGGAGAGAGAGATATTTATAAAATTGATATGTCAGAATACCCAATTCTATCGGATGGTGTTTCTACTAGTCTTTCTATTTTAAAAGGAGTTGTAAAAAGTGGAGAGGATAAAATAGCTGCTAAAATTGAATTTAGTAATACAAAAGGAATTATTGTTGGAAAAACTTCATCTGATGAAGATGGTAATTATTTTATTACATTAACAGGGGGTAATATTTATTATGTAAATATTACTGCCAAAGGTTATAAATCTAAAAATGTGGAAGTGAATCTTGCAGCAGGAAAAGGTAACACACATGAACAACTAGAAGTGTTTGAGATGGAAAAAATAGTAGGAGTTGAATAATTTACCTAATTAAACTAATAAACCCCTTTTGAAGTTGAGCTCTACCAGATAAGTCATTTGGGTAGAAGATGTAAAAATAAGTACCTGTTTTTTGTTCATCTCCATCCCAATCATTTTGATAATTATTGTCACTGTAAACTAAGTTACCCCATCTATTAAATACTTCTAATTTACTGTTTGGAAACTGCTCTAAATTTTTAATAAAGAAAAAATCGTTTAGGCCATCACCATTAGGTGTAAATATGTTGGAGATTTCGTTAATGTTACAACTGTCAATTTGTATATAAATAGAATCGCTACTATAA
>JAESTF010000375.1 GCA_016763795.1 Flavobacteriales bacterium | reverse complement strand
TTTGAAGAGTACCAAACAATCGAGAACTTCCCCAAGCATACTTTTAAGATGCTCAAGCGGTTTTTCGAGGATTACAAGACGCTTGAGGGCAAGACGGTGGAGGTTGATGAGATCCAGCCTGTAGAGCGGGCGCATGAGATTATTGAGGCATCACTGGTGGCGTACTCTGAGGCGAGGCAGTCCGGGGCGCTTTGATCAGATTGAGTATGGAATAGATATTATAAAAACGCCCATGCAAGTCATGGGCGTTTTTGTGTGATTGAGTTTCGAGTGCTCGCTTACTGTCGAGTTCGTCGAAACACGCCCAGCCCCACGAGCATGCCAAGGCCGGCAAAGGCGGCCGATGGGAGTGGGATGACCGATATAGTATTGAATCCGAAATCGGTGTTGTTGAGCTCTAAAGAACTCCCGAAAGCGTTTGAGTTATAGAAGCTAAAGCTCGAAGTCGTGAGCCCTGAAAGGGCGAGGTCGGCTTGCCCGCTCAGGGAATGGACATCGTCAAAGGCATCGCCCGGGAGGTTTACGGCGAACATGAAGACTGAGTCGCTGCCGAAGAGGTCTGCACCGCCCACGAGCTGGGTGGGGCCGTTGTCGAGGAAGAGCGATGAGAAGGCCGAAGTTGAAGCGAGCGTGTCTTCGATCGTTGAGTCGCTCCCGATATTCATGGTCAAGCGATCGATTGTGTAGTTCCCCGAGTTGGCGGTGGGGGTCGAATCGGTTGCGGTCTCGAGGACGAACATCTTGAGTGTGTAGTTCGAGCCGATCAGCGATGTGCTTGAAGCGTCGGTGCCCGCGAGTATTGTGCCGCTGAATGTGAACACAAAGTCAGCGTTTGCCATGCCGGCGCACACCGCGAGGGTGGATGCGATTGCTATGTGGTTTATGGAAAGCTTTGTCATTATGAAGTTCCGTTTATGAATATTAACTGAGCGAGTGTATGCATTGCCTCGCGTGCCTTCTGGCCTATTTATGGGCATCCCCGCGAGAAGTCAACGATGAACTGGCTGACATCAAAGAAGTTGAGAACGCCGTCGTTGTTGAGATCTGCTTCGCACGCGTTGGGATCGGGCATGATGCCGAGGACAACAGGATGGGTCAGAGTGGGGCCGTATCTGTTGGTTATGACGCAATCGTAATACGCTTGGTCGTACTCTGAGGCCACGATTTGGAGTGTTGAACTCTGGGTGCCGCTGATGTTTTCCTCGTCGATAAGATCGATGCCGTTGCGGCGCCACAAGAAGTCGGTACCGGTTTCATCGGCAGGCGTCACGCTGAACTCGGCGGTGTCGCCATCGGAGACGATCAGGCCGAGGGGTTGGTGTTGGATCTTGGGTGCGAAATCGAATATGTAGACTGAGCCTGTTTCGTCGCCTCTGTCGTCATTGAAGCTGGCCCCGATGATGGCGGTCGAGCCGGACATCGTGACACTGCCTCCGAACTGGTGAATCGGTGCTCCGTCTGATGAGACGAGCTTTGCGGTTTGAAGTCCGGTCTCAAAATCGAATAAGTAGGTCGCGCCGATTCTGCCGTTGTGACGACTGGCTCCAACGATGACGGTTGTGCCCGAGACCATCACGGATTGACCGAACGATATATCATCACTCTGATCTGATGGAAACAACTGCCCGGTTTGAAGCCCGGTCTGGGTGTCGTACAGATAGACGGTCCCGGATTGTTTGCGACTCACACTATCATAAAATCGAGGAGTCCCGACGATGGCGGTTGTGCCCGAGATCACGACGGACTCGCCAAGTGCTTCACCGGGATATTTACCCTGCCCCTGTGTGCCGGTGAACAGTGCAGTCTGAAGCCCGGTCTCTCGATCGAATATGTAGACCGCGCCACTGCCGGCTTGAAAACTAGGGGCCCCGATGATGGCCGTCGTTTCCGAGATTGCGACAGCGCTGCCAAAGTACAGATACGTCTCTGGATTTGACGGGAAAAACTGTGCCGTTTGAAGTCCGGTTTCTAAATCGAACAAGTAGACCGAGCCGGCATAGATGCCCCCTGGATTAAGAGTCCTAATGGCCCCGATGATGGCCGTCGTGCCCGAGATCGCGAGGGAGGAGCCGAACCTGGCGCTACTTGCTCCATCGGCAGCGTAGAGCTTTCTAATTTGAAGCCCGGTCTCTGTATCAAACATGTAGACCGATCCGGACCGGGCATTATCTTGAGGTGCCCCGACGATGGCGGTCGTGCCCGAGATCGCGACGGCCCGGCCAAAGGAGTCGTAAGGTGCTCTATCGAGTGCGGTGAGCTTGAAGAGTTGTTGCCCGGTCTCTCTATCGAAGAGATAGGCCGCGCCCCTACTTTGGCTATTGCCGGGGGCCCCGATGATGATTGTGTTGCCCGAGATCGCGACGCAGTCGCCGAACTCGTCACCCCCCGATGTATCATCACCGATGAGTTTGATATCTTCATTGAATGTTTGTGCTGATGCAGGCAAGACGGCGAAGAATGATACAGAAATGGCGGCCAGCATGAGCCGGCGGCGTGGGAGTTTCAACATAATCAGGATTCCTCTTTTTAGTCGGCTCTTTTTAGTCAGTTCGATCTCAACAAGACCAACGGGCAATTGGCCTAAAGATTAGGGTATTTTTCGTATACAGAGAAGTGAATACTTGAGATTCGCTGTGATTTTTGAGATACAAGGCCTCAACTCCTTCAACAGGTTTATGCCAATCGAACGATTGGCTTGAAGTTATCGGACTGGAAAGTTGCCCTTCGATGATCGATTTAGAAGCGAGGCAGTCTGGGGAGTTGTCATCAGATTTTGAATCGAGTTACCGATGAGTTAACGCATTGCTGATTTGAGTTGTGCCTGGAGCTGGCGTACTTCTGCGCCACCCATTCGTATCCGTGCGATTTCATGCTTTGAATCTGGTGTTGTGATCACGAGTATTTCGTGATGATCTGCCGATGCCCGTACACTTATTAATGCGCCATCATCAAGCAGATACGAGTCGTATTCGTTTCGTGCGAGGCCTTGGACATCGGCGATGAGTGTGACCCCTTTGCTCCATGGTGTTGAGCCGCCTTCCGGATTATTTGCGATCTCGGTGCTGATGAGGGAGAGATCTTCGATCAGGCTCTGGGCGATGGCTTCATCCATTCGGATGATGAGCGTCCACATTTTCGATTCTTGATGTTGGAGGATGAGTGTTGGTCGTTCATCGATGATTTGTTTTGTTCCATTCGAGCCAATGTACTGGGTTTTGCCTGTCCATTTCAAGCCTTGGTCGATGGTATAGATGCCGTCTTTTTCATACTTATCAAGGTTGTTGAGGTATATCCCTGCGAATGTAGGCTTTGAAACTGGAGGCTGAATGAGTCTGTGGATTTGCTTTGTGATTGGTTGGAGGCTGATTGAGCTTTGGGTCATGAGGATGACTGTTACTCCTTGGCCGTCGTAGGCGAGTGGGTATCTCGCGGCATGGCAGATGTAGCCTCCCGTTGAGCCGCCGTGCCAATATCGTGTGATGAATCCGTCTTCGTTGGTGTCTACATAGAGACCAAGCCCGTAGCCTGCGGAGTTTGGTGTGAGCATGGTTTTGCGTGATTCATCGGAGAGCCAGTTGCCCGACTCGATTGCCTCGAACCAGTCTGCGGCAGCGTGAGCCGTCATGACAACGCCTGTGGCACCGCGTTGGCCCCAGTTCCAGGGGTATTGGAAGAGTGAGCCTTGGGTGATTTGGCCGTAGCGATTTGAGCTGATTCTGGCTGTGGGTCTGGCATCTTTGACTTGGCCATCACCGACAAAGCCGATGCCAGTGAGTTTGGCATTGTTGAAGACAAGGCTGCGCGTTGTGTTCTCGAAAGAGTCGTCAGCAACGCGTTCGATGACGGCGGCGAGCACATGGTACCCAGGATTTGAATATGCGAACTCTTTGGGTCCAAGTTTGATTGTGCCAGCGGCAGCGATGAGTGAGTCTGCAGAATGGAGAGATTCTCGGTTCAAGAACATGCCTTGGGCATGCCCAAGTCCTGATTGATGCCTGAGGAGCTGTTCTATAGTGATTTCTGAGAGGTTCCCGGCGTTCTCAGTGAAAACTTCCGAGATGGTTGTGGATAGGGAAAGCTTTTCATCCTCGATGAGTTGAAGGACTGCGGCGGCGGTGATTGATTTAGAAATAGATCCAACATCGAAGAGGCTTGTTTGCGGATCGATTTGGGTTAGGTTGTGGTTCTCGAACCCATAGCCTCGAGACAGGATGGTTTGGTCACCTACACGAACTTCGACAGCACCCCAGAAGCGGCCGAGTTGGGCTCGGTTGATGATCGCTTCGATCTCGCTGGCCAGTTGGGCCTGGCTTGCTTTGTCTTCGTGCGATCCCAAGGACGCATTTGTCAATATAGCCAGGATGAATACGCATTTGAAAAATTGATACATCATGTTTCTATTCTAATGGGTGGAAAAAAGTATATGTGTGATATGGGTGTTTTATTTGCCTTGATTCGGTGATGATGAATCTGGATGAGCGAGACACGGTGTTTTTTGCGAGCCTTTTGTTGTGCATGTTTCCGGAAGTCGGACGCGTGCTCTATACCGTGAACAGATCGCTGATGGCGTGGCAATACTGGTGGGGAGAAGATCGGGGCTTCGCTGGTGGCGTATTCTGAGGCGAGGGAGTTTGAGGG
>JAESTF010000022.1 GCA_016763795.1 Flavobacteriales bacterium | reverse complement strand
TTCATAAGATATTAACAATCCAGTTGTTAATTGAAAAAATTACCGATTTTTGCAATGAAATTTTTAAGATATGAAACACTTTACTCTAATTTTATTCACCTTAATCTTTTTTGCTTGTAACAACACAAAAAAAACTACCCCTAAAACAACAAGTCACACTAAAACTATCAATACAAAAACAACTACTTGTCAATTAATCGAAAAAGAATTTACGCATAAAGGAGGTGACTTAACCGAACATAAAGAGTTCTATCTACGATGCTCTATCCAAGATTATTTTATAAAAATTTGTGAAAGCAGCATTACTAAAGAACAACTAAAACCATATATCAATAAAGGGATAGAAGTTAAAATGGAAATTAAAACAGGTTTATTAGATCATTGTGAAGCTATTCCAGAATATGCTCAAAGCCGTACAGGTACTTATGTTATTATCACAAAAATAATTGAGTAGTTATTATTTTTTAGCTTGAGCTTCTTGTCTTAGTTTTTTAAGATCCAATTTTACTTGCTTACTATAAGCTGCATCATGCATATACTCTCCTTCCTCTTTATTGTATTTTATTACTGCAGTAGGAAAATCCAAACTAGAAATATCTACTCCTTTAAATTTACTTTCTTTCATTAAATCCACTCGAAACTCATACGTATATTTCCCTCCAAACTCTGTTTTTTCTTTAGTAGATATTTGTATTCTTTCGGTTATAGAGCCAGATTTAACTATTTCTACCATATAACGCATATCACTAAATAAAATAAATTGAAATTTACTCTTTTTAGTGTTTGTCATTTGCACTACTTTATTATTTTGATACAGTTTTACTAACGCCTCATCTACTTTCTCATTACTTTCATAGACATACCCTTTAATCTCTAAAGAACTAACTTTAGCAGGAAACATAGTAGAATTAATAGCACTACTCGTCAATATAAATAATATAAGAAGTACCGAAAATATTTTTATTCTTGTCATAATTAATAGTTAAAGGCCCTAAATGTACAAATAATAAAAAAACTGTATTTTAGTCCGATGAAAAAAATACATCTAATTCTAATTATCAGTTTTATTAGCTTATATTCTTGTGCCAATATGTTTAACGGAATGGTACTCCCTAATCAGTGTAAAAAATGTGAACTTATTGATAAGCAAACAGGGTCAGTTTTATTTACAAACGAAGGCTGCGGAAGTAATAACACAAATTTAGAAGAAGAAGCTCAACTTAAAGCCTTTGAAATGAGTAGAGGCTACCATAATTTATGTGACTTAGATGTAGAATGTACCACCTGGAGAAAAGACTCTGATACTAAAGAATAAACGCTTAAATTCATATTTGGTATAGAGATTGTATTCAATTCTAAAAACAACCATTATGGATAATTTAGAATTAAGGTACAATGATGTAGTTTACCACAAAATAACTGATACTATTCAAAAATCTTTTGTCTTCAGCATTAAAAAGAGTATTGAACGAGCATTAAAACCAGTAAAAAAAGAATTAGAAAAATCAGATGGTTTTATACGAATAAACTATAAAGAACATAAATTAGAAATTACAACTTTTTATTTACCAGAACAACTAGAACAAAAAATTAATCGAATTTTAAAATAACCTTACTTCTCTATTTTTTGAGGAGATATAACAATTCGATATCCATCTGGATCCATTACCATAAAACCATTTTTTTGCCAATAAAAATTTTTAGTGGTTAATTTTTCTACTTTATTTAGCTCAACTTTACTCAAAATATCATCGTATTCTTTTTGAATAATAGGATAAAATACAAAACAATCATCTTCATCAAAGACATGAATTACTTTATCATCCGATTCGGTAAATTCTAAATGCCAGTCACATCCTTTTTTTTCTAAAAAATTCCATTATAATTATTATGTTTTATAAATTCTCCTAAAAAATCTAAACATATAATTTGAGTGTAAAATTCTTTTATAGCTTTTAAATTATTGGTGTGTCGTGCAGCTCTAAAATTCATCATAAAAAAACCTCCTGAAATTTCAATCAGAAGGTCTAAGTTAAAAATAATTATAAAATTCTAATTCTTTTTTCTAGTCGTTTTCTTAATAAACCGAATTAACACCCATATACCTAAACCAACAAACATTAAGAATGGCCAGATATTTACAAGTCCAATAAAAATCCATAGCAATCCTTCAAATCCATTGTGAAAACCATTCCCAATCTTATTGAAAAATTCAAAATTTTCCTCTTCTACTTCTATAGTTTGATAAAATGTTATGTTTAAAGTACTTAAACTTACTTGATCCTTTAAATATCTTAACCTTCCTTCCTTCGATTCTATCTGCTCTCTTAACCTCGCTAATTCGTGCTCTACTAATAAAATCTCTTCAATAGAATGGGCTTTACTCAATAACTCTAAATAACGCTTTTCTACTATTTTTTTTGCTTTTACTCTCGCATCAATATCCACGTACTCCTCGGTAACGTCTCTTACACTAATATTTTGATCATCTAGTTTGTTTACCGATTTGGAAATTTTAGTTAATAGATTATCGAAATTTTCAGAAGGAACTCTAATTGTAATTTTATATTCTATTTGATGATCGTATGAATTTTCATCATCTCTTGCTAAATAGCCATTTAAGCTATTCGCAACTTGGTGAATCATTTTTTTTGTTTTTTTACAATCATCTGTTTTAAAAACAATAGAACCTTCTTTTATTAATTTTCGCTCGAACTTCTTAATACTTCTTGCCGGAATATCAATATCCTTAGAATCTCCATTTCCTTCAATTTCTTCTCCTGCTCCATAAATTTCCGATTTAGCTTCTGCTGTAAAATTTGAAGCCAAATCTGCCGAAATATAACTTTCATTTTCACTACAGGAGTAAAACAAAATAGAGATAACTGTTATAATAATTACAATGTACTTTTTCATGATTTTAAATTTATTTGTTAATAATTAGAAAGAGTGGATATTTCTACCCACTCTTTATTCCTCTCATTTAAATACTCCCCTCTCCAATTACTGGTTCAATTAATATAGAATCTTCTATAAGAACAGAATCATTCATTAATGAATCAATCTTAATTACTGGCTCATCAATTCTATCCAAATCAAGAATATTATTATCTATAACATCTGGTTCACACGCAATTAACGAGACACTTACAACTCCTAAACAAAGAGTTACTTTAACTAATTTTTGCATTAAATTTTTCATAATTTTAAATTTTTGGTTAAACAATGGCTCAAACATATTAGCTTTAACTTTGAACTCTTTGAATAACACTTGTAAAGCCTTTGTAAACTATTTTACAATTTCAAAAACAAACTACAAGCCTATATAATTAATGTCTGATAGAGAATTAATATATTTTGAGATTTTAAAAAAAGAAGTGGTAAAAACACTCCAAAAATCTTATGTAGTAAATTCTGACATTAAAAAATGGAAAGGACAAGACATTACTTTTTTACAAGATGACTTATCGGATAAAGTAAATGGAAGAATTAGCGAGAAATGGTTTTACACACATATTAAATCTAACACAGGTAAATTACCTCGAATTGATATGCTCAACATATTATCAAAATATACTGGCTATCAAAACTGGAACGATTTAAAAGATAAATCACCTGAAATAAAAAAAGAAAATTCAAAAAATCGAAATAATAAAATCCTTATTCTTCTTTTAGTTAGTCTATTTATTGGTGGAGCTTCAATTGGTTTTCATTTCTATAAAAAAAAGAGTATCTATAAATTTTGTTTTATTGATTCCGATTTAAAAATACCAATAACAAACTCTCCTATTTGGATTATTTGGTTAAGCGATAATGAATCAGCAATGATTAGTAAGTGTGACTCTACTGGTTGTTTCCAATTTACCACTCAAAAAGAAAAAATACGGTTTATTGTCCGTTCCCCCTATTACAAAACAGATACTATCACAAGAATTATTCATAATAAAGAAATTAAAAAAGAGGAAATTCAACTTAAAACAAATGATTATGCCTTGATGATTCATTTATTTTCAAAATCTAAAGTAAAAAATTGGAGAAAAAGACGTGCTCAACTCAACCAAATGTTCGCTGATAATGCAAAAATTTATCAAGTAGCTTCAGATGGAGAAACTGGAATGGAATTGTACAACAAAAAGGATTTTGTAAACAAGTTAACTATGCCATTAAAAAGTTTAAAAAACATAGAAATTATCGAGACCATTTATAGCAACGATAAAATTTCAATTTTAAGATTTACACAACACAATGAATAAATATTTTTTAATTATTACTATTCTTACGTTCGTATTATTATTCTCTTGTGCAGAGCAAAGTATGGAAAAAAGTAATACGGAAGTAATAGGAAATGCTGTTAAAGAAACAGGAGTCATAGAAGAGCTATTTTCAGAACTAGAAGAAGAAAAGGCTGAACTAAATACAGAACAACTAGCTGCTTTTGAGCAAAGAGCCATTCAAAAGCTTGAAGATTTCACAGATTATGTAGCCATTATTTCTAATCCTCAAACAAATAAAGCGTTAAAAGTCCATTCATTAAATCTCTCACTTGAATTATTTAAAAATGATTCTATTACAATAGAATACCCCCCAATTACAGGTGAAAATAATTTAACAGTAAAAGCTTTTTTAATAAAAATAAAGACGGATAAACATTTATTAAAAGCAAAAATTAAGAGTGTGAAAATTTCTAAACCACTAACATTAGATTCCTTAAATAACTATTCTGGTTTAATTACAACTACTATAAAGATAGGTACGAATAAGGTCGATAAAAACATAACCATTCACTTAATTAGTACTAAGAAAAAATTTGGTAAAAAAATCCAAACAATAAATGAAATCCGATTAGGAAATATTTACTAATTGAAAAGTCGGTTTAGAACAAATTGATAATGTGTCTATTATTTGGAGTAAGAGTTTAAGGTTACTCCACCACCATTACCAAATACTTTGAAGAAGACCAAAATGCTTCAGTATCTAATATCACTAATTTTTCAGCACTTCCCTCCTCGCCTTCTATTTTGTATGATTCTGAAGGATGGTTCGTAATAATTTTAACCTTTTTACTCATTAACTCAATTTCATTAATTAATGTAATATCTATTTGAGTAAAATATTCCTTATTAAAATCATCCGATAATTTTGCTGTTTTTCCAAGACCAATAAAACCACCTTTCTTAGTGATTACTCCTTGTTCTTTAAGTTCTTTAGAAGAACCATAACAATAGTAAGCAGCATTTAATTTATCTTCTTGGTCTCCTAATTCCTCTAATCTGTTATTGTATTCGTCAAACAAGACCATTAGCTGCTTATTTGCTTCCGCTAATTGAGTATGTAAAATAGCTATTTCACCATCTTTTACTTCCATTTGTTTAACCAAATTTTCTATCATTGTTTCTAATTCTGCTATTTTCAAATCCGATTCTTTCTCCGATTTTCTAAACCTCTCCTTTAACACTGCCATTTTTTCCTTATTCTCTAATAATAGGCTATTAATCAAATCAATATCTCCCATTATTTCATCTTTTATACTACTATTCATTTCCATATTTCCGTTATCAAAACGAGCAGTAATAATGTTTTCACGTTCTTTAATTGTCGCTAAATTTTCTTGTATCTCATTCATCGAACCTATAAAATCAACAATCAACTCTTCTTTTCCTGCCAACTGTCCACTAGCTTCTAGCTGTTCAGCTTCTAATTCTGCTATTTTTCGTTCTAATTCATCTGTATTGCAAGCAAAAAAAATGGTTATTAAACTCAATAAAAATGTTGCTTTAAATAATTTTGAAACTCTCATATATTTTTTTTAGAAGTAACTCGCTAAATTGAACTTTATTCTTTAAACGAAAACTTTATTGTTATTTTTATCCTTTAAAATCTATCTTATGCAAATTAAACGAATATTTTTAGGATTAGTTGTCGCTTTCACATTAAATTCTTGTATCAATACAATTGATGGAAATGGAAACGTTCAAGTCGAACAACGAGATGTTTCTTCATTCAATAAAATTGACATTTCAGGAAATTTTGACATTTTAATCAACCAAGGAAAAAAAGAACAGTTAGAATTAGAGGTTGACGAAAATTTATTAGAATTTATTGAAACAGAAGTAAAGAATAATACCCTACATATTTCTTCTAAAAAGCAACTAGGAAATGCTGAGTCGCTACAACTATACATTACTGTTATTGATATTGATGACATTGAAGCTTCTGGAGCAATTCAACTTAAAAACAAAGGAACTCTTGAAACTGAAAATTTAGAAATTGAAATTAGCGGTGCTGCAGATATTAAACTCAATTTAAATGTAGTTAATTTAACAATGGATATGAGTGGAGCTAGTGAAACAAGACTTTCTGGTTCTGCAGATAATTTTGAAATTGAAATTTCTGGAGCAGGAGAATTATTAGCGAAAAAATTAAAAACTAAAAATACCACTATTGATATTTCTGGAGCAGGAAGTGCTGTTGTATTTGTTAAAAAGACACTTAAAGTAGAAGTTTCTGGCGCTGGTTCAGTAGAATACAAAGGAGACCCTAAAATTGAAAAAGATATTAGTGGTGCAGGTTCTGTAACTCGGTTATAGAATGGAAGACTTATTAAAAATATACAGCCAAGTAAATCATTTTGGGAGAGAAAATGGAATGAAATTAACCATTATTAAACCTGGTGTTATTACTTATGAAATGGAAGTTCTAAAAAAACATTTAGCGACTCCAACCGTAATTCATGGAGGAATGCTTTCTGCCATGATGGATAGTGTTATAGGTGTTGCTGCTCTGAGCTTAGTTGCTAATGAAGGAAAATTAGTATCTACAATTGAACACAAAATAAATTACTTTAAACCTGCCCGTTTAGGAGATTTACTAAAAGGTGAAGGAAGAGTTGATAATGCAGGCAAAAGAATTATCCATACCTCCGGAGAAATATATAACCAAAAAGGAGAAATGGTAGCAAAAGCTATGGGCACACTAAACGCATACCCTTTTGAGAAAAGTGATGTAGCTGAATTTAATACTACAATGAAAAAATGATTTAATGTGAAAATAAATAAGGTTATGAAAAAAACACTCTTAATAACACTAATAATTGCTCTTGCAATAAATGTTGACGCTCAAAAAAAGAACAAAAAATCTGAGTCAAAAAGCAAATACAATTCGAGTTTATATAGCGCTTTAAAATTTAGAAGTGTTGGCCCTGCTTTCACCTCTGGAAGAATTGCAGACATTGCGGTAAACCCTAATAACACCTCTGAATATTACTTAGCGGTAGCTTCTGGTGGGGTATGGAAAACTACTAATTCAGGCAATACTTACGCTCCAATTTTTGACGGAGAAAATTCTTATTCTGTTGGTTGTGTAACTATAGATCCCAATAATAGTAACGTGATTTGGGTAGGAACTGGAGAAAATAATAACCAGCGAAGTGTTGCTTATGGTGATGGTATTTACAAATCTGAAGATGGGGGAAAGAGTTGGAAAAATATGGGACTAAAGACTTCTGAGCACATCGGAAATATTATTGTTCACCCATCAAATTCTAATATTATTTATGTTGCTGCTTACGGTCCATTATGGTCAAAAGGTGGAGAAAGAGGAATCTACAAATCAGAAGATGGAGGTTTAACATGGAGAAGGATTCTACACATTAATGATGATACTGGAATTTCAGAAATTGTAATGGATCCCAGAAACCCTGATGTAATTTATGCTGCAGCACATCAACGAAGAAGACACGTTTTCACCTATTTAGGAGGAGGCCCTGAATCTGGAATCCACAAAACAACTGATGGAGGAAAAACGTGGACTAAAATTAATAAGGGTTTACCGAAAGTTGATATGGGAAGAATTGGTTTAGCTATTTCTCCTGCAAATCCAGAATACATTTATGCAATTGTAGAGGCAGCACAAGGAAAAGGTGGTTTTTACAAAAGTACCAATAGAGGAGCAAGTTGGGAAAAGAGAAGTAGTTATGCTACTAGTGGTAATTATTACCAAGAAATAGTTTGTGACCCTTATGATGAAAACAAAGTTTTTTCTTTAAATACGTGGTTAAATCATACCGAAGATGGCGGGAAAACATTCAAAAAAACAGGAGAAAAAAGCAAGCATGTAGATAACCACTGTATGTGGATTGACCCTACAAACACTAAACATTGGATAGTTGGTTGTGATGGAGGAATGTATGAAACTAGGGATCATGCAGAAAATTGGCAATACAAAGCCAACTTGCCACTTACTCAATATTATAAAGTAGCTTTAGATAATGCCACTCCATTTTATAATATATATGGAGGAACGCAAGACAATAACAGTCAGGGAGGACCATCAAGAACAACTAATAATGCTGGAATTGTAAATTCCGATTGGTACATTACTAATGGTGGCGATGGTTTTGAATCTCAAATTGACCCTACTAACCCTGATATTGTTTATGCACAATCGCAATATGGATGGTTAGTTCGTTACGATAAAAAAAGTGGAGAAAAAACAGGGATTAAACCTTACCCTAAAAAAGATGGAGCTGCTTTACGTTGGAATTGGGATGCTCCGTTATTGATTAGTCCGCATAACAATAAGCGATTATATTTTGCTGCTCAAAAATTATTTAAAAGTGATGATAGAGGGGATACTTGGCAAGAAATAAGTGGCGATTTAACACGTAATTTAGATAGAAACAAACTCAAAGTAATGAATAAAGTTTGGAGTATTGATGCGGTAATGAAAAACAGATCTACCACTATTTTCGGAAATATTATTGCATTGGATGAATCTCCAAAACAAGAAGGTTTATTGTACATTGGTACAGATGATGGTTTAATTCAAGTTTCAGAAAATAATGGTGAAAGTTGGACAAAATACAGTTCCTTCTCTGGCATTCCTGATATGACTTATGTAAACATGTTAAAAGCATCTAAACATAATGAAAATACTGTTTTTGCAGTGTTTAACAATCATAAAAAAGGAGATTTTAAACCTTATATCTTAAAAAGTACAAACAAAGGGAAAACATGGGTTTCTATTTCAGGAAACTTACCTAAAAGAGGTTCTGTTTATTGTATAGAACAAGACCATGTTAATCCGAATATACTTTTTGCTGGAACTGAATTTGGTGTTTTTGTAACTTTAAATGGAGGAAAACATTGGGCACAATTAAAAGCAGGATTACCAACTGTAGCTATTCGCGATATGGAAATCCAAAAAAGAGAAAACGATTTAGTATTGGCTTCTTTTGGACGAAGTTTTTATGTGTTAGATGATTATTCGGCACTAAGAGAATTGGCTGATGAAAAATTATTAGATAAACAATTTCATATTTTTGATGTGAAAAAACAATTGATGTTTAACACATCAAACCCATTAGGCTATAAAGGTAAAAATGCACAAGGAGAAAGCTTCTACACTGCTAAAAACCCTCCTGTTGGTAGTGTAATTACCTACTATTTTAGCGATACCTTAAAAACTGCTCAAGAAATAAGAAGAGCAAAAGAGAAAACAACAGCAGATGACACCTACCCTACTAAAGGTGAAATATTGAATGAAGCAACAGAAGAAAAAGCATTTTTATTGTTTGTGATTAAAGACGAAAATGGTGATGAAATTCAAAAGATAAAGACAGATGCTAAGGTTGGTGTAAAAAAAATTATTTGGAATTTTCGTTATGCTCCTACTGGACCAATTAAGTTAAAAGCGAAAAAAATTGGAAGGTATAGTTCTGCAGATGTTGGTCAGTTAGCATTACCCGGGAAATATACTGTTACAGCTTATTTAAGTACTAATGGTAAAACAGAAAAACTTTCAGAACCAAAAACATTTGAAATTGAATTATTGAACAATACAACTTTACCCGCAGCAGATAAAAAAGCATTGTTAGCTTTCCAAAAAGAAGTAGCAGAATTAAGAAGATCGGTTGATGGTTCTGGCAAATTATTAAGTGAATTAAAGAACAAGTTAAAATATGTTAAAACAGCTATTCAAACGACACCAAATGTTAACCTTAACTTATTAAGTGACGTGAAAAATTTGGAAACCAAAATGAATAAAACCAGTATAGAACTTTACGGTAATGGAGAAATGACTAAACATCAGTATGAAACTTACCCTGGTTTAGATGAAAGAATTGGTGTTGTTATTTATGGTATTTGGAACTCTACTTCTGCACCAAGCACTACTGCAAAAAATAATATTAAAATTGCTAAAGAAGAATATACCCCTGTATTAAAAGAAATACAAGAATACGTTACAACAATTACTAGTTTAGAAAAGCAAATGGGAACTACTCCTTATACGCCTGGAAGAAGTAAGGAATGGAAGAGTGAGTGATTTTGATAAAGGAAAGTTATTTTCATAACTCATAATTTAAACTTAATTAATTCAGGGAAATATTGAGTCATAAACTCGCATAATCGTCTGAATTACCTTTGTCAAATTGTAGATTTTATGGAGCAATAAAATCGATTCACTTTTTTCTAATTCTTTTATATTTTCAGATAATTTCTTTA
>JAESTF010000214.1 GCA_016763795.1 Flavobacteriales bacterium | reverse complement strand
GTCCAAACAATGCAATTTACGAAGGTGGTGACGAATGGAGAATGAGTGATGGAACGGATGTTTCTGGTGATTTTAAACTAATGGATGGGTCTAGTATTGATGCAGATACTACACAAGAACCAGTAAGTCTAGATTTTTACTACATTACTGCAGATAAATGTACAGAATGTAAAGGTTTTCATGATGAACCTCAATGTGCTGCTGTTTGTCCAGTAGATTGTTGTGTAGATGATGAAGATATTCGAGAATCTGACGAAGAATTATTAGCTAAAAAAGATAAAATGCACCTGTAATAACTACATTGGTACAATATTAGCATCGAAAAACCGTGTATATATTTATACACGGTTTTTTTACGGGCAATGCCCACTATTTTTTTATTAACCTATTGTCATTCTTAACGATATTTTACCGGAAAGGCGTTTCCGTTATAACATAAAGTAAAGAATCTATTTGAAAAATAAACACTTGAAAAAAAATAAACATATTATACTCTTCCTTTTTATAGGACTCCAGACTTTTATCTTTGCTCAAACTGAAGCAAATTTTGATAAACAAATTGAAAAGCTTAACAATTATGGTAAGCAAATTATTACAAGCGAAAATGATGAAGGGAAATATACTGCTAATGAAAATTATAAGACTATTTTAAAAGAGGTTCTTGAAAAGAATGCATCTTTCAACTACAATTTCGATTCGTTAAAAACAATCAGTATTTTAAAAGAAAATGATTTAAAAATCTACAATTGGGCTATCCCTTTAACTGATGGTACATTTAAATATTTTGCTTTTCTACAAATCCGTAAATCAGAAAACGAGTTCAACATTATTGAATTAATCGACAAATCTGCAACTATGAAATCTCCTGAATACAAAATGGGGACTAATAAAAGTTGGTATGGAGCATTGTATTATAAAATAATTTATGAAGAAAAACTAGGTGAAAATTACTATACCTTACTTGCATTAGATTTCAACAATTTGCTTACTAACAAAAAAATAATAGATGTCGTTAATATTAGCAATAGTAAAGCTGTAAAATTTGGTGCACCTATTTTTAAAATGGAAGGTAAACGAGCTAAAAGACGAATTATTTTTGAATATGCTGAAAATGTAGTGATGTCATTAAAATATCATCAAAAAATTAAAGTAATCGTATTCGATCGTTTGGTTCCTGCCAGTTCTAAATTAAAAGGGGTTTATGAATATTATGGACCTGCTTTAGAAGTTCTTGATGCCTATAGTTTAGACAAAGGTCAGTGGAATTTAATTGAAAATATAGATATTAAGTTAGACCCTAGCCTTAAAGATTATATTTGGAAAAAGCCTGTAGAAGCAATCATAAAATAGTTACAAACTTTTTTATGAATCATAAAAAACCCGAATCAATTAATTGATTCGGGTTTTTTATTTTAATAATTTATTATCAACCTCCTTTTTTAGAAGGCATTGATGTTTGTCCTCCACCTTTAGCAACTCTCGTTCTTGGTGCAGCCTTTTTAGCTACAGGCTTTTTAGGCGCTGTTTTCTTAGATTTTGTAGCTGCTTTAGTTTTTTCTTTTTTATCTCCCTTCTCCTCTTTCTCTGGAATTAACAAACCATTTTCAGCTAATAAGTTAAACCATTGAAACAACTTTTTCAAATCAGAATTATAAACTCTATCCTCATCATAATTAGGCATTACCTCTTTCATGTAAGTTCTTATCTCCTCTGGTTTCTCTTTATGACTAACTGCAGCTTTTCCACCAGTTTTTTTATAAATTACTTCATAAATTTCAGACAAAGGCATATCACCATCATTTGTATAAATACTAATATCACTTAATGCACTTACTTTATCTGTAGCATGTATTGGCATTCTCTTTTTTTCTAACAATGATTCTACTATTAAACCATTTTTAATTTGAGAAATAACTTTGTATAATCCGGGCTTTCCGGTAACTGAAATAATTGATTCTAAATTCATATATCTATTTTATAAAGCAAATGTAATAAAAACAACACCTTATATTCATTGTAGCATTAATATTTTTTAATGATAAACTATCTTGGTTATAAAGCTAATAACGACAATACTAACAACAACTATAAAAGTGTGTTTTAGGTATGTACCTCCATTCTTAAACTTAAAAATTAAGTGAGCTATCAAAAATAAAGACATAAAAATCATTGGAAAAAGCGCTGGGTACAGATAAAAGCTCTCTATCAAATTTCCCTTGAACAAAGCAATAACAGAACGTTGCATTCCGCAACCAAAACAATCTATTCCTAAATACTTGTTATAAGGACAAGACAGCATATTTTCTTCTAACCAAGTGATAAAGCCCATTTAATTGGTTTCAAACTCTAAAACATCGCCTTCTGTTTGTAGTATTTTAAGCTTATCACGTAATTCTCTATACCTTTTACGAGCATCTACTACATATATACTGCTTTGGTAATCAAACATTATTTGCTTATAATATTCAGCGGCTTTCTGTTTATCATCTAACTGATTATCATACAATAATGCTAAATTATATATGGCATCATCCGCTAAAATATCATAAGAATAATCTTTAATAATTTCAGTTAAATTTTCAGCTGCAGCTTCAAACTTTTTTTGTTTATAGTTAATTTGATAACGCTTGTACAAAATATCATCCGCAATGGTATGGTTTGGATATCCCAACTTTAAGGTATCTAACATCCACATTGCTTCTTCATTTTTATTCTGAAAAGCCAACAAATCTGCCTGAGCAAATAATAATAACGGTGCTTCGGTTGTATCAATACCAATATTATCTGTTATTAAAATAGAAAGCTGCATAGCGTCATTAGCTATTAATTTTGAAGTTGACGCTTTTAACACATCTAATTGAGTTTTTGCCCAAGAAAAATCTCCAGTATAAAATGAAATTCTAGCATTTTTAAATTTAGCCTTTTCTCCAAAACGATCATACTTATACGCTTTTTCCACTTGTGAATAAAGCAGTGATGCATCCCAGATCTGATTGGTAAATAATAATACATCTGCTAACTCAATTTTATTTTTTGCTTTATCATGCGGCTTTAATCGTGGAATAATAATTATTTCATTTAGTAATGTAATTGCATTATCTGTATTATGTAAATAAAAAGCTTGTAAATGAGCTAAGCCATTTAATAAAGATGCTGTTGCTGATGTTTTCCCTAATTCATCTATAGTAGATTTATACGTTTTTTCTAGTCCTAATAAATCTTCTTGCGTGTAATTTGAGTTAATTATTTTTTGATTATAAACATTAACCAATTCCATTTTACTACTGATGTAATAATAATTATCAACACCTTTTTCAATTACATATTTATAGCACTTTAATGCTGTTTGATAATCTTTGTTTTCTACACATAAACTAGCTAATGCCATTACTCGTTTACCTTGTTCTTTTTCTCTTTTATCCAATGCTTTTGCTTGAATAAATGCTCCTCCAAAGTTTTTTTCTTGAATATAAACCCAAATCAACATTTCAGCAAACACCTTTTTATTTGCATTTTTTTGCACTCTTCTTATTAATAATGATTTTAACAATGTTTTATCATCACCATCCTCATCATTTGTTAAAGCAGTTTGCAATGCATTTTGAACACTCTGAATATATGATTCTTGATAATCTAATAAATCTAAATACTCGCCTATCATCGCCTCAGTATTCCCCTGAGTGTTGTAGACCTGAGCCAACTCAAAATTAAATGGGTAAGTTCCTTTTAGTAGTTTCCTACCTTTTTGATAGGTTAAAATAGCATAGTTAGTCTTTTTATACTTTAAATATCCATTAGCCAACTCCATTATTTGTTGATTATTGGGCGTTAATAATTTCAACGCTTTATCATAGGCTTGCTTACTTTTTGAGTTCTGATTAGAAATTTCATATAGGTTTCCTAAATCGGTATAAAAATCTAACTGATAAGTATTTCGTTTTATTTGACGTTTAACTAATTTCTCTCCATTTCTAAACTCCTCTAATTCAATAAAGCAATTTAAAAGTCTTACGTAATAAGCGGGAGATTTTGTTTTGTCAAATAGTTTTTGATAATAAATTATTGCCTTATCATATTCTTTATTACCATAGTACTGAGCAGCTAACTTACTGTTGGTATTTTTTTGAGCAATTAGTTTTGGTGCAAAAAATACACCAATAAGAATGATTAGTAATATTTTAAAAAAATTATTCATCCACTGCTAGTTTCAGCTTTTTATCTTCTATAATTTCTAACAATTCGGGTCTATCTAATTCGTATTTACCAATAACAGTTTCTAAACCAGCAATTGCATTACTTATTTTATTATTTAAATCCATTATTGCTTTTTGCTCTGAACCGTAATATGAAGTATAATTTTCTTTATTAATTAAGTTATTTTCTAAGTCTTTTTTTAAATTCGTTAGTTGCTTTTTAGACATTTCTAATTGCTGGGTAAACCCTGGGTAATTACTAACTAAACGGTAAAGGGTTCTTTTTCCTCCAAAAATGTCTGCAATTTTAAATGCTTCTTCTTTTTTTAAGGTATCCGCATATTTGTTAAATTCGGCTAAATCAACCTCTAATATTCTTTTAGCAGCAAATGCTCTAGCTGTATCAATCGACAAAAATAATTTTTCTGTTTCATCTACAATAGATAACAACGCGTCTACCTCACCTATTTCTTTTTCATTAGGAGTATTACATGCTGTAAATCCTAAGCCAATTATAACTATTCCTAAAATGTACTTTCTCATCTTCTTAATTAATAATATCAAATCCTGTATAAGGAATCAATGCTTTCGGTATTTTAATCCCTTCATTTGTTTGATTATTCTCTAACAATGCTGCCATAATTCTTGGTAACGCTAAAGCACTTCCATTTAGTGTATGAACAAGCTGTGTTTTTCCATTTTCATCTTTATATCTACACTTTAATCTGTTTGCTTGGAACGATTCAAAATTAGATACAGAACTTACCTCTAACCATCTATCTTGTCCTGCAGAGAACACCTCCATATCAAAAGTTAATGCTGCTGTAAAACCCAAATCACCTCCACATAGTTTTAATACTCTATATGGCAATTCTAATTTTTCGAGCAAACTTTTAACATGTTCAACCATCACATCTAATGTTTCATAAGATTTTTCTGGATGCTGAATTTGAACTATTTCTACTTTATCAAATTGATGTAATCTATTTAAACCTCTAACTTCTTTACCATAAGAACCGGCCTCTCTTCTAAAACAAGGTGTATATCCTGTATTTTTTATCGGAAAATCACTTTCTTTTAAAATTACATCTCTATACATGTTAGTTATAGGTACTTCTGCTGTAGGTATCATATACAAATCATCTGCTGGCATATAATACATTTGCCCTTCTTTATCAGGTAATTGTCCTGTTCCGTACCCTGATGCTTCATTCACCATTAATGGAGGAATAACCTCCTCATAACCAGCATTACTTGCCTCATCTAAAAAGAAACTAATTAATGCACGTTGTAATTTTGCTCCTTTCCCTCTATAAATTGGAAAACCTGCTCCAGTAATTTTAACCCCTAATTCAAAATCAATTAAATTGTATTTTTTTGCCAATTCCCAATGCGGAACGGCCTCACTACCTAAAATAGGTAGTTCTCCTTTTTCAAATATAGTTTCATTATCTGCATCACTTTTACCTTGTGGCACAATTTCATTGGGAACATTAGGTAATTGGTACAGTAAGTTTTTTAAATCTTCATTAATTTTATTTTGAATATCTTTTAACGCATTTCCGCTTTCTTTTAATGCTTTTGATTGTTCTTTAATCATATTAGCAGCATCTTGTTTTCCTGCTTTAAAGAGTTCTCCAATCTCTTTTGCCAACCTATTTCCTTCTGCTAACTGAGTATCTAATTTTTGCTGCGTAGCTTTTCTATCATCATCTAATTTTAAAATTTGATTAATAATTACTTCTCCATCAAAATTCCTTTTTTGATAACGCTTCAAAATAAGTGCTTTATTCTCTCTAATATATGGTGTTTGTAACATGCTATTTTATATTTTCTATCGCTCTCTTTCTACAAAAATACTGATTTATAAAAACAAAAAACTCCTGTACCTAAGTTTTAGATACAGGAGTATTATAATACTTATAAATAAATCTAATTACGCAGTTATTGGATCAACTGAAACGTATGATTTATTATTTCTCTTTTTTCTAAAACTAACAACACCATCAGTTAATGCGAAAAGAGTATGATCTTTACCTATCCCTACATTTACTCCTGGATTGTGTTTAGTACCTCTCTGACGAACAATAATATTCCCTGCAATTGCAGCTTGTCCACCAAAAATTTTAATTCCTAATCGTTTCGATGCTGATTCTCTACCATTTTTCGAACTCCCGGCTCCTTTCTTATGTGCCATAATTTTATCTTTTTATCTCCTAAACAGGAGGGTTATTAACTTTTTAACTAGATCCCAAATCGAGTTCGGGATAATTCCACTTACATTATTTTATAAAAATAATGAGTGTTATTACTTTGCTGAATCGTCAGCTTTCTTAGTTACTTTTTTAGCTACTGGTTTCTTTACTGCTGGAGCTTTTTTAGCTGCTGCTTTCGGAGCTGCTTTTACTTCAGTTTTAGGTTCAGCCTTAACCTCTGCTTTTTTAGCAGCTGGTTTAGCTCCACCTTTTTCAGAGATAGCCTCTATTTGGATTTTCGTTAAATACTGACGATGTCCGTTTTTAACTTTATATCCTTTTCTTCTTTTCTTTTTAAACACGATAACTTTATCGTCCTTAAGGTGTTCTAATATCTTTGCAGATACATTGGCACCTGTTATAACTGGGGCGCCTACATTAACTTTTCCTTTGTTATCGATTAAAAGAACATTATCAAAAGAAACTTTCGCTCCTTCTTTTTCTTCTAAACGATGTACAAAAAGCTGTTGGTCTTTT
>JAESTF010000213.1 GCA_016763795.1 Flavobacteriales bacterium | reverse complement strand
CGAATAAGTGCACCGGTGCACTTATTCGCATTATGTGTTTAGCTCAAATTTAGTAATTCAATAGGGCTTTTTATCAATTTTAGTTGATTTGTTGCAACCTGTGTGTAAATTTCAGTAGTTCTACTACTATTGTGCCCCAACAAAACCTGGATGTATCGTAAGTCAGTTCCATTTTCTAATAAGTGAGTTGCAAAACTGTGTCTCAACATATGAGGTGTAATGTTTTTATAGATTCCCCCCTTTTTAGCTGCTGTTTTTATAATTTTTATAACACTAGCTGGACTATACCTTCCTCCTTTCGGACTCTCAAATAAATAGTTTTTTGGCTCCCATTCTTTATAATAAGTTCTTAAATCGGCTAAAACGGTAGGACTTAAAATCGTCAGCCTATCTTTATTGCCTTTGCCAAATTTTACAGTTATTACCATTCGTTTACTATCGATATCTTCTAGTTTTAAATTAAGTAATTCACTTCTGCGTAAACCTGCTGAATATAAAAGGCTTACAACACATTTGTGTTTAATATTGTTTGTGTTGTTAATAATGCTCTGTACTTCTTCTAAACTTATCACTTTAGGGAGTGCCTCACTTTTTCTGGGGCGTTCAATACTATAAAAACGATTAGGCATTTCCATTACCACTTCGTAATAAAACTTAATGCTATTAATCATTTGATTGAGATAGGAATGCGATTTTTTTTGCCGAACAAGTAGTTGCATATATGCTCTTATGTCGTTTTCGTTAATCTCATCTAAAGGTTTGTTTAGGTAGTGATTAATGAACACTTCAAATAAATTAGTATAGGTTTTAGCAGTGTTTACAGCGTATTGTTTTAGCTCTAGTTTCTGTAAATAAGAATCAGGGCAAGCTCTTTTACGAGTAGTATTCTTTTTAGCCTTAAAATCTTTTGCATTTACCGGGCTATTATTCTGTTTGTGTTGTCGTTTAGGAAAAAAATGAGTGCAGTTAATCCAAGCAATACCTTTAAAGTCTTCAAATATTAAGTTTAAATTTCCAATATTATTTTCAATGTAAGCCATCCCAAATTCATTACTCCAAGCTACCCTTGGCAAGCCTTTTATAACTGTTTGGATCATTTTATTGGGATAAAATTTAATGCCAATCTTTTTTTCCTCTTTAATTAAAAGGTGCTTTAGGGTAATGGTTTGTTGTTTATTATACATCATATTCTATAAAATTAGATGAAAATCAGACCTTTAGCAAACTTACCCGTATATTTAAACGTCTATTAAACGTATAATCTACGACTATGAAAAAATGCCCTTATTGTAAAGAAATAATAAAAGGAAGAACAGATAAAAGGTTTTGTACCTCATACTGCAAATCTTCCTATCACTATCAGGAATCCTTAAATAAAGAGGATAATTTATTTAAAAGCATTGATAAACAGTTGAGGTTGAACAGGCGTTTATTAAAAGCGTATAACAAGGCGGGTAAAGCAATTGTTAGAAAGCAATTGCTATTAAAAGATGGCTTTAACCCAAAATATTTTACCCATTATTGGAAAAACCAAAAAGGAGATGTTTACCTGTTTTGTTACGAATTCGGATTCTTAGAAAAGAAAGAAAACAACAAAGTAAAATACGTTTTAGTGCAATGGCAAGATTATATGGAGAAATAAATAATCCTAAATAGTCATTGAAAAAATACGTGTAGTTGGTTTATTTCTAATCAATTGTAAATCAAATGCCATACATATATTTCGAACAAAAGGTCTAGCTTTTTCTGGTAGGGTTAAGCCATTTTTGGTTATGTTAACTAAACCATCATTTTTCATTTCTGTTAAACGCTCTAAACATTCTGTAAGTTCAGTAAATTTCATTTCATCAGCTTCCCAAGAAGTTTCAAAATGGCACATAATGTTTAAAATGTGTTTACGAATTACTAAATCTTCTTTACTTAATAAATGCCCTCTAAAAATAGGGATTAACCCTTTATTTACTATTTCAGTGTATTCTTCTACTGTTTTTACATTTTGAGCAAAAGCATACCAGCTATCACTAATAGAACTCATACCCAAACCAACCATAAGTTCTGTTTTACTGGCAGTATAGCCCATAAAATTTCGGTGCAAAGTTTTGTTTTCCATTGCTTTATGCATCGAGTCAGTTTTTAATGCAAAATGATCCATACCAATTTCTACATAACCCAAATCAAATAACATTTGTTTACCAGTTTCATAAAGTACACGTTTCTCTTCTGCACTTGGTAAATCATTTTCATCATAACCTCGTTGTCCAACACCTTTAATCCAAGGTACATGGGCATAACTGTAAAAAGCGATACGGTCTGGTTTTAGTGTTTTAGTTTTGTTAATGGTGTCAATAATACTCTCTTTAGTTTGGTGCGGTAGTCCAAAAATCAAATCCTGACTAATAGAAGTGTAACCTATTTCTCTACTCCAATCCGTTACTTGTTTTACGGTTTCAAACGATTGAATTCGATTAATCGTCTTCTGCACTTTTGGATCGTAATCTTGCACGCCAAAGCTGTTTCTTCTAAATCCTAAATCGTAAAAAGTTTGTAAATGTTCTTTGGTAGTATTGTTGGGGTGAGCTTCAAAACTAAATTCAAAACCTTCACATTTTTCAGCTTTAGCCGTAATACCATCAATCAGTTTTTTAATATTTTCTGGGCTAAAAAAAGTTGGAGTTCCTCCACCTAAATGAATCTCTTTAATGCGAGGTTTCTCACTGAACAAATCGCAATACAAAGCCCATTCTTTTAAAACCGTATCAATATAAGGTTCTTCAACACCATGTTGTTTGGTAATTCGTTTATGGCAACCACAAAAAGTACACAAGCTTTCACAAAAAGGTAAATGAATGTAAATGCTTATTCCTTCGGAGTTGTTACTTTCGTTGAAAGCTTTTTTTGTAGAATTTACCCACTCATTATAAACTATACCCTCCTTGTTCCAAAATGGAACAGTTGGGTAGCTCGTGTATCTTGGGCCTGCAATATTGTATTTTTGAATGAGTGACTTGTTCATGTTAGCCTATTTTGTTTCCAATCATTTTTTCACCAATCATTTTGCCAAATTCTCTCATTTCTTTGGCAATTTCTTTATCGTTTGTGGCTCTTTCGTATGTGTCAGACATGGTAATGATAGATTGGTAAAAAAAATGCTTCATTTCATCCAACATCATATCTTTAGTCCATAAATCTATACGCAAGGTATTATTTTCTTTAGCATCCCATAAACTAATAATCATGGCTTTTGCTTCTTTTATTTCATCTTCACCAGTATCAGAAGCTGACCAATTAATTTTTTCTGGAACATGGTTTTCATCTAAAGATACAGTAAAATTTATTTTTGATTTTTTCATTTGATTTTTTAAAGAGGTAAAGTTAAAAGTTTATTGATTAAAAAGTTCGATAGTTGAATTATGGTTTATATTTCGATGTGTTTAAAATTTCTTGGGCATTATTGTTTGCCATTAATTGTTCAATAGTTACAGAAGGGTTTTTATCCATGTAAGCTTTTACAATTTGCCAACCTACCCAATGTCCAACCCTGCCCGGAGAGCCTTCAGGAAAACCTTGTATAAAAGGAGCCTCCCCCATATATTTTATAATTTCTTTAGTTTCTTTGGTATACAATAAATTGTTGTCTATAAGGTAAAACCAAACAGGTTCTGCATTATTCTTACACCAATCTAATTGCTTTTCGGTATAACTAATTTTAATGTTATTTGAAGCTTTTGGCATTAAGGCATCTAACAGATAAAGTGTTTTACCTTGGTGTATCATTTCTGTTAATAGATCTGCATTTTTTTCTTGTAGTTCAAATTCGGTAGAAACCCAACCTAGCATAGCTCCTGAAACTAACCCCTCCTTGGTCATAAAAGCAGTTTTATATTGTGGAAGACCTAATTGAGCGTAAGCCACATATTTACTACCTAAAAACATATCTAAACCAATTCCTAAGTAGTTTTTGTCGGTTGTAATAGCATAATTAAACCCAGAAATATAAGTAATAACTTTAGGCGTATTTTTTTTTGGAAAGTAATATTTGTAGTGTTTAAAAGCATTTTGTAGCGCATCTTCGTAAGAAGAGAAGTTGCTATAAATTTTACCCACATCTACTTTTACTTCATTAATGTAAGAGTCGTTTGTAAAAGCATTTAATCGGTTGTTAATTGTTGAATTTTTAATAGAACCAATATTTATTACACTCTCAGTATAATCTTGAAAAAACAATCCATACTTATTATTTAATTCAATTACATTTTCTGGCGTAATGCCATTTTTATATTGAAATAAATCTTTATCGAATCGTTTAACTTTTAGATCAATTTTAATATTAGTAACATCTATCTCTAATGGATTATTTCCGCACGATAAAAAAGTAGTAAGGAATACTAAAGTTATTAAGTGCTTAAGTGTTGAAAAGTAGGATTTCATTAATGATATAAAGATTATATTATGGCTAATTTTGTATGGATTATAAATAAAAATAATGAAACAATTTTCAAAAATAGTTACTTTAATATTATTTAGTTCATTATTTCTTAACAACCTTTTGGCACAAGAAGATAGTTTTGAAAATGACCCTGTAGCAAGCAGTTCTGATGATATACCTAAATTTCGGTTTGGGATACATCTTAGTCCTAATATTTCTTGGTTAAAACCTAATACAAAAGGTTATGAGAATGAAGGTGCTAAGTTTGGTTTTACCTATGGACTTTCAGCAGAATTCTTTTTGAGTAAAAATTATTTATTTTCAACGGGGTTTTATATTGCTAATTTAGGGGGAGAGTTATCTTATCAAGGCGTTTATGAGGATAATAATGGATTGAATATTCCTTCTGTAGTAAAGCAAACTTATAGTATAAAATACATTGAAATTCCTTTAACCCTTAAGTTAAGAACAAACGAAATTGGTTACATGACTTATTACGGGCAGTTTGGTTTAAAGGCTGGAGTTAAATTTAAATCTACAAGTGATTATACATATCTCGATATTAATAATTCTCCTAAAGTAGAGGATGTAAATACGGCAAGTGATATTTTTTTTATAAATACATATTTGGTTTTTGGTGCAGGAGTTGAATATAATATTTCTGGTAACACAAGTATTATGGTGGGTTTAACCTATAATAATGGGTTTATTAATCAAATAGATAGAAAATTTAATGAAGTAGATGGAAATGGAAAATCTATAATTGACAACAATGGAGAACCAGTGTTGTCGAGTAAAGATGCCAGTGCTAACTTGAGTTATGTTTCATTAAATATTGGGTTTTATTTTTAGGGTTGTAAATGAATTCAGAAAAGATACAGAATCATATTGTAAATTGGTTAACGGATTATATTCAGCAATCTAAAACAAAAGGATTTGTTATTGGCGTGTCTGGAGGAATTGATTCTGCAGTTACTTCTACTTTAGCAGCAAAAACTGGGTTACCATTATTATGTGTAGAAATGCCTATTCATCAAGATAAGAATCAGGTAACACGAGCAAAAAACCATATCAATTGGTTGAAACATGAATACAATAATGTTTTAAATATTGAAACAGACTTAACAGTAGTTTTTGATACATTTTCTAATTCAATATCTCATTCAGAAAACAAAGAACTTGATTTTTTATCACTAGCAAATGCTAGAGCAAGGTTACGGATGACTACACTTTATTATTATGCTCAAATTAATAATTATTTAGTGTTGGGCACAGGAAATAAAGTAGAAGACTTTGGAGTGGGATTTTATACTAAATATGGTGATGGAGGTGTAGACTTGAGCCCAATAGCAGATTTAGTAAAAACAGAAGTGTTTGCTTTAGGGAAGCAATTAAAAGTAATAGAAGAAATATTGAATGCAGCTCCAACAGATGGATTATGGGGGGATGAAAGAACAGATGAAGATCAGCTTGGAGCATCTTATCCAGAATTAGAATGGGCAATGGAAATTAGTGAAAAAGCAAACATTGATTTTACTTCTTTTACAATTAGACAGCAACAAGTTTTTGAAATTTATACGCGATTAAATACGGTAAACCAGCATAAAATGCGTAGAATACCTGTTTGCGAAATATCTGCAGTAATTAAAGGGTAGAGAGCTTCGTTTAATCTACTTGTTAGTCGCGTTTTAATGCAACTTAGATGTTGTTAAACGGGCAGTAAGGCTTTTAGAAACAACTAGAGTTTTGCTAAATTAGCTTCTTCATTTTGTTTATTCTTAAGTGCTTGTTGTAACTGCGACATATTTTTATAATGTTCGTATCGAGTAATTATTTCATTTACATAATTATAAGTAATAAAACCTTTACAGTATCCGTGTCTTACCACTTCATCTTTATAGTATTTTGCTTTCGATTTATTGAGTAAGAAAAAATCAACATTATTATCCCAAATAAAAGCATCCTTACCATATTTTTCAGCAAGTCTTCTTGCATCTAAAAGGTGTCCAGGACCAACATTGTATGACGCTAAAACAAATCGGATACGCTGTGTTGTGTCGGGAATTATGGGCTCCCAATATTTATTTAAGTATTTTATATAGTTAACTCCAGCAATAATATTTTCTTGAGCTGTAGAGTTGGTATCTACACCGTATTGAGCTCCAGTTTTGGGCATAAATTGCATTAGTCCGAATGAATTCCCCCAACCTCTGGCACTATTATTAAAGTGAGATTCTTGGTAAATCATTGCGGCTAGTAGTTCCCAGTCCCAGTTTATTTTTTTTGCCTGTTGTTGCAGAATCTCATCAAAAGGAGAAATTTCGCCACTCGTTAAGGTATAGTATTCGTGTTTTATTCGTTGGTTAAAGCCTTTCTGATTCTTAAAATATTTATTGTAAAGGATTTTAAACTTTTTAGTTTTCTGAAATTCTATTAACCACTCATTAATAGAATGAGTTAGTTTTTGGGAATTTTTTCTTGTCGACCAAGCAATTTTTTGATCTAAACTAATGGTTAAATTAGCATCAATGTTTGAGTATTGCCACTGACTAACAATAGCTAGATTTTTATCAGCAATGGTATATTCAATTTCTTGAGTAGCCACCTTTTCAATTAATTCCTCCATAGAAATTTCGCCAGAGACAGTATTGATGTGAATTTTTCCACCAATTTCATTAGATAAACTTTTTATTCTCGAATAAAAAGAAGATTCTTTACTTATTGTTACTGTTTTATCAACTAAATCTAATGGAGATTGTAGGAGTTGTTTTTTTAAATCGGCTTTTCTTAATTTTCGCCAACCTTCAGGTTTTCGTTGAATTAGTACTTGTTGAGTAATTAAAACAGGGTGAGTAAACTGAGTTTCAATTAATCGTTCCTCAGTAATTGCAAGGTTGGTAGCAATAATGTCTCCCAAACCATTGTTTAAATTAACAAAAATACTGTCCATGTTTTTAATCGGAATAATTTCTAATTCAACATCAATATGTTTGGCATATTTTTTAAGTAATTCATATTCAAATCCCATGGGATTTCCTTTGTAAATAAAATAGCTGGTAGGACTATATTCAAGTAAAGCTTTTAATGTTCCTATGGTTTTTATACTGTCTAAATCTTTGTAAACAATATTTTTTTGATGATTACTTTGTTGTACTTCCGAAGTATTACACGCTGTAAAAATTACAGACAAAGAGAGTATTAAGTATGTGTAAAACTTATTCATTTATAAGCACAAAGGTTTTTGGATAAAAATTTGTATGACTAATTTAGTCGCTTGTTAATTTACGTGAAAAATAAGAAATAGTTGTCTTTTGAATAAAATACTTAAAATAATTACAGTTTTTTTATTATTGATTTGTGCCTTAAAAAGCGCAAATGCAGGAGGTGTAAGTAAAGGTTTCGAAGCCTTAAAAATTCACGATTACTTTAAGGCAAAAACAATTTTTTACAAAGCATTAAAAAAGGAGGCCGCTGCGGCAGCTTATGGTTTAAGTGTAATATATTCAAGAAACAATAATCCATTTTATAACCTAGATTCAGCATTGCATTACGCTAAAATTTCTACAACAGCTTTTTGGACAACTACTTCAGAAAAATATAAGATAAAGTATGCAGTATATAAAGTTGATACCAATTCAGTATGTAAACAACGAGATATTGTTGATGAAAAATGTTTTGTTTTTGCTCAAGAAATAAATACGGTAAAAGCATATAATTATTTTATTAAAAACAATATTGGAGCAGTAAAAATTGAAGAAGCAACAAGCAATAGAAATAAGTTGGCTTATGGAGCATCGAAAAAAATGAATACGTCATCTTCGTACAAAGACTTCATAAATACCTATCCGAAAGCAAAACAAATAGCAGAAGCCAATGCCAGGTATGAAAAACAATTGTTTAAAGAATATACAATAAATAGAACCTTAAAAAGTAACGTGAAATTTGTAAAAGAGCAACCAAATAGTTTTTATGTTGCTGAAGCTCAGGAAAATATTTATAAAATAGCTACAAAAAACAAAACAGTTAATGCATATTATAGTTTTGTAAAAACGTATTCTAAAAATCCTTCAGTACCTAAAGCATGGCGAAATATTTACAATATTTCTACACAAGTACATACCTCAAAAAACATTAAAAATTTTTTAAATCAGTTCCCAAATTATCCTTTTAAAGAAGAATTAAAAGAAGATTATATTTTAGCAAATACAACATATTATGTCATTAAAACCAATAATAAATGGGGCTTTGTAAATGAAGAATTAAAAACAGTGATTGCACCAATTTATAGTTGGGCTTCCGATTTTTATGAAGGAGCAGCAGCGGTAATGTTAAACAATAAAGTAGGATTTATTAATAAGAATAAAACGACTGTTATTCCTTTTAAATACGATGAAGCAGAACCTTTTGTAAACGGATTGGCAATTGTTGGAAAAGCTGATAAGTATGGAATAATTAATAGAGCAGGAGAAATAATTGTTCCTATAATTTATGATGAAATAGGAGAGACCTCTAATAAGTTTATTCCAATAGAATTGAATGGTAAATATGGTTTTATTGATCAAAAAGGGAATTTAAAAGTAGGTTTACAATACGAAACGGTTGGAGATTTTAATAATGGAATTGCTTATGTAAAACAAAATGGTTTATTCGGAATAATTGACACAAACTTATTTTATGTGGTAAAACCTAAATATGAGTGGATAGATAATTTGAAAAATGAGTTTATCAGAATAAAAGAAAATGGGCTTTTTGGAGTAATTAACACTAAAGGAGAATATATTATTGAACCAATTTATGATCAATTAACAGAAATTGAAAACGGTTATTCACTGGCTGTTAAAAACAATATGTATGGTTACATTAAGTCAAGTGGAGAGGTAGTGATTACAATTGATATTTCATATACTGAGGGAGTAATTAATTGGGGGTTATTTAATGCAAGAGGTTTTGCTAGAATAATTTCGGAAGAAAAATTTGGATTAATTGATACTTCCGGACAACGATTCGTTCCTGCTCTTTTTGAGGACATAGGTAAAATTTCTGATGACTTAATTGCGATTAAAAGACATGAGAAATGGGGGTATTGTGATTATGATACAAAACTAAAAATACCTTATAATTTTGAATCAGTAGAAGGTTTTGTAGGTGAATTTGCTATTGTAAACTCTGAAGGAAAGTATGGATTGGTAAATAAGAAGGGAACATTTGTTATTGAACCAATATATGAAACGATGGAAGCTAAAATTTCGCTCAAATGGTTTGTGGTTCAATTAGATGGAAAATTTGGTGTAATTAATCTTCAAGAAGAAATAATTATATCAATTCAATATGATAAAATTGAAGATGACGGTTGGGCAATAAAATTATATCAGAATGATGGTTTTGAATATTTACGAATGACATCTCTTATTGAAGAATAATGAATGCTTTAAGAACATATCTATTAGAAAAACTGAGTCAAGAGCTCCCAGGTAAAAAGGCTCACATAGAAGCAATACCTTACCGTAAAATAGATTATGGAACCTTTAGTATAGCTAATGCTAGGAAGAGTGGAGTATTAATATTGTTTTATTTAAAAGAAAATGAACCTCATATTGTTTTAATTCAACGACCAATTTATGAGGGAGCACATAGTGGTCAGATTGCACTGCCAGGAGGAAAAATTGAGGAGACTGATCAAGATATTGTTCATACGGCTTTGCGCGAAGCAAATGAAGAGGTTGGAATCATTATGGAGGATGTTGAAGTTGTAGGTAAATTGACAGATATGTTTATTCCTGTAAGTAATTTTTTAGTAACTCCTGTAGTAGGATTTATTGATTATACACCAACTTTTATTCCCAATAAAAGAGAGGTAGCAGAAGTTATAGAGTTAAAATTAGCTCATTTAACAATTGTTGAGGAGCTTACCATGAATAAAGTTAAATTAACAAATGGCTTAACTATGAAGGTACCTACTTTTGAGTTTAATCAAAAAAACGTGTGGGGAGCTACCGCTGTAATTCTAAATGAGTTGAGGTGGGTTTTGAGGGAGTTATAAGCCTGATGTCATTATCCTATTTATTTTAAGGGCTATTTAATTACAGGTGTTTCACTTAAAAAATATTTATATAGCAATTCCTTCTTGCCAAGTAGCTTTTCTGCTTCAACTTATTGTTGATGTAAAACCAATTTTTGTGAAGAGGGTTTTAGGTGATTAACTATTGTTTAATAATCTTATTAATGGTAGTTTTTGTTTTGATATAGTACATTGCAGGAATTAAATTAGATAAATCAATAACAATTTTAGTGCTACTTTTTTCTACGATTTTAGTTTGTATTGTAATTTCTTTTCCTAGCACATTGTAGATTTTTATTTGTTCTAATTCAAATGAATCTCCTTCAATCCAAATATGATTATTACTCGGGTTAGGATATATTTTTATTTGAGAGGCTTCTAATTGATTAATTTGAACAGTTCTGATTGCCGAATAAGTGAAATTACCATTAAAATCTGTTTGTTTTAAACGATAATAAGATGTTCCAGAAAGAGCCGTTTGATCAATGAAAGAGTATTTTAATAAGGCTGATGAATTTCCTGCTCCATTGATTTTCCCTATTTTTTTCCAATTGATTCCGTTTTGAGAACGTTCAATCGTAAAGAAATCATTATTTATTTCTGATGCTGTTTGCCAATTTGTACGAATAGATTTGGAGTTAATTTTCTTGGCAGTAAAATCAATTAATTTAATTGGTAAAGGACCTGATGTATTATCAATAATTCCAGACCCATCTGTTCCAGAGCCCCCGTCAGCAGAAGAATTACAAGGAGAGCTGTTGTTTGAACATCCTCCTGAACCATTATTTGTAGATGTTGTTGTATTTATTGTAGGTGTTACAATAGAATAAATAACGACTCCTTGGCCACCACCACCACCACCACCGTGTGTTGATGAATTTACACTCCCTCCATCACCACCATTAGCACTTATTGTAATAGGGCAGGTAGGTGAAATGGTCCATGTGTTAACTTCTATTATAATACTTCCAGCACCTCCAGCACCTCCAGCACCATCATTTCCAATATTAAGGCTATTTTCTCCATTAGCAGAAATTGAGATGGAACCACAACTACCTGTTGTAATGATTTGATCAGCTTTAATAAGGATGATTCCTCCACCATTACCTCCTGATGTATTCCAATTGTTGTTTCTTTCACCAGCACCACCGCCACCACCCATGAATATCCGAAATTCAGATATTACAGAGTTTAAACCTACTCCACCTAAACCACCGCACGATCTAGGTGCTAAGTTTCTACAACCCCAACCAATACCTCCATTTCCTCCAGAAGTAAAGTTCCCTCCACCAGCACCACCACCATTATGAGAAGCACCACCACCACCACCATTCAATATCTTTCCTCTAGCAGCTTCAAATAAAGTATTTGTGTTTTTATATATTCCTTCACCCTTAAAAGCTCTTGTGGTCCAAGTTGAAATAAAAACATTGTCTTCACAATTACCATTAGTTTGGGTTTTGTCGTTTGCTCCGCCCCTAAATCCTTGTCCATTAACAGATAAGTTATTGGCTAATGTGAATATTCCTCCAGCAACATTAATTGCTAGTACGCCACCTATGTTCCCATTCCAAGGAAGAGCTGTTAAGTTGGATGGTGTCGTAAAATTTGGAGTTCCTAACGCTTTAAATGTGATGATTTGTATACTACTGTGAGAGTTTATGTTGTATGCGTTTTCTGGGGGAGTATCTAAGGTTATAGTATTGGGTAAAGAAGATGACTCTGTGTGTGAAAGAATGGTTCTAACCTCATACAAACCTGCAGAAGCAATAGTAGCTAAATTTCCAAAAGAAGAATTATTACTGGTATTAGTTCCGATAACATTGTCTTGCATTTGCATGATAATTATTTCATCTCCATCTTCAAAGGTGTTTCCTGATTCTGAAACATTTGTTAAAGTAAGAGTGTTGCTAGAGATAGAATTCACTTTAGCGTACCCGTTAATAACTTGAGAGAATAATGGGCTAGAAGCTATTAATAAACCTAATATGAAATGAAGTGTTTTCATTAATACATGTATTGAAAATGGATGATAACTTTATCAAAGATAGGTGAAAAAGTATTAATACTTAGTTTTTTATTCAAAATCCTTATAGAGTAAGTATTTTTTTCTCTTCTTTCTGAAAGAAGTTAGCCCTTCTTTCCATGTAGTTTTTATTTCTTCTTCGGTTTTCCCTGTTTCAATTTGCTGCTGGAGTTTATCTGTTCCAGAAAGTAATTGAAACATTTCAGTGAAGAATTTTTCTTTTTTAGGGAAGTTCTTGTAAATTTCTGTTAGCCAATAAAGATTAATTTCTCCTTTACCTTTGATATATTCTGTACCGAAAAAAGATAAATCATAGCCATTACATTGTTCTCCTTTTAGTTTTGGTTTTTTTGATCCAGCCATACTTTTTGGAGTAAAAGAAAAACGTTCTGATTTTAGTTGAGGATGACCAATAACTTGAAATGGTTTGTCAGTCCCTCTGCCCACACTAATAGGTGTTCCTTCAAACAAACACAAAGATGGATATAAATAAATAGAGCTCATATTCGGTAAATTAGGAGATGGTTTTATGGGCAATTGATAAAAGCTGTTGTGGTCGTAATTCTCAGTTTCTATTACTATTAAATCACATTTTATATTATTTGCTAGCCATCCTTCACCGTTTATCATTTTGGCATACTCTCCAATGGTCATTCCGTGTACAATTGGTACAGGATGCATTCCTACAAAAGAGTTAAATTCTTTTTCTAAAATAGGGCCATCTATATAATGCCCGTTTGGGTTTGGACGATCTAAAATGATTAATTTTTTATTGGTTTCAGCACAAGTCTCCATCACATAGTGCATGGTAGAAATGTAGGTGTAAAAACGGGCACCAACATCTTGGATATCGAAGATTATGATATCTAAATTATTAAATTGATTAACTGTTGGTTTTTTATTTTTACCGTAAAGTGAAATAATGGGTAAACCTGTTTTGGTATCAATGTTAGAATTTACTTTTTCCCCAGCATCAGCTTTACCTCTAAAGCCATGTTCAGGGCTAAAGACTTTAGTCACATTAATGCCTAAATTCACTAAAGAATCAACCAAATGAGTATTCTTAATCATAGATGTGTGGTTCGCCACAACTCCTACTTTTTTACCTTTTAAAAGGTTTAAGTACTTATTTATTCTTTCTGCTCCAACAATAATTGACTTTTCATTCCCTTCTTGAGAGTAGCTAGGGGGGTATTTTTCAGTGTTTAATACTTTGTTGTTTTGTTTGGTTTTAATGTCTTGACCAGAACAGCTTATCCACAGAAAACTGATAATTATAATATTTATATAATGCCTTAAATTCATGACTTACAAATTACTACTTTTGTTTCAGAAGAACCAAATCTATCTCTATAAAATTGAACCTCGAATATTTCATATCTAAAAACATAATTAAAGGTGATAGTCGCTCAAAAAGAATTACGAAACCAATTATTCGTATTTCAATTATTGCTATTGCCTTAGGTTTAATTGTAATGATAATATCATTAAGTATTGTTGGTGGTTTTCAACGGGAAATACGTAACAAGGTAATTGGTTTTGGTAGCCATATTCAAATAACAAGCTATGACTCTCAAAATACATACGAGGCAACTCCAATTAGTATTGATCAAGATTTTTATCCTAGTTTAGAAAAATCAGAGGGAATAAAACACATTCAAATTTATGCGACAAAAGCAGGAATTATAAAAACCAAAGAAGATATTTACGGGGTTGTAGTTAAGGGCGTTGGTAGTGATTTCGATTGGTCTTTTTTTAATGAGAAAATTATTGATGGGAGTTCTTTCGTAGTAACAGAGAAAAAAGATAACAGTATTTTATTATCGAACCATATCGCAATAAAAATGAAATTAAAAGTGGGTGATAAAATGTTTCTGTATTTCATTCAAAAAAATGGACAATTAAGGCCGAAGGATTTTATTGTAAAAGGAATTTACCAAACAGGATTAGAGCAATTTGATAATTTATATGTGATAGCAGATATTGCTCATCTTCAGAAAAGAAATGGATGGGATAAAAACCAAGTAGGAGGGTTTGAAGTATTAATTGATGATTATAATGATTTGGATGAAATGGGAATATATGTTTATGAAAGGATTGATTATAATTTACATTCATCAACTATTAAAGAGCGGCATCCAGATATATTTGGCTGGTTGAGTTATCAAGATTATAATATATATGTTATTATCATTTTAATGATGGTGGTAGCGGTAATAAATATTGTGTCCGCATTGCTGATATTAATATTAGAACGTACTAATATGATTGGAATATTAAAGGCCTTAGGTATGCCAAATTGGAATGTGAGAAAAATATTTTTATACAATGCGGTTTATCTTATTATTAAAGGGTTGGTTTGGGGAAATGTAATTGGAATTTCACTGTGCTTAATTCAACAGCAATTTGGAATTTTAACATTACCAGAAGAAACATATTATGTGTCAATTGTTCCAATAGAAATGAATGTGTCAAATATTTTATTACTTAACATAGGAACACTCTCAGTTTGTATTTTAATGTTGTTAATACCTTCCTATGTAATTACAAAAATTTCTCCGGTAAAGGCAATTCGGTTCGATTAAGTTCAATGTCTTACTCCTTTTTTTGAATAGGCCAGGTCCATTTTTTGCGTTAAGAATGGAAGTGATATCCTTTTTTAAGCTAGTCATTAAAAAAAATGAAATGAAAGTTTAGAAAAGATAAAACGGACAGTCTGTTAAAACGCTTCAATAAAACTCCGTATAAAGTTTTTAATAATCACAAGGCTATTTATTACATTTGCTAAAATCTTATTTAAAAAATACATGCAATACTATAACAATATTCTTGAAACTATCGGAAACACTCCATTGGTTAAACTAAATCATATTTGTAAAGATGTTAAAGCCTTAGTTTTAGCAAAAATAGAAACTACAAATCCAGGAAACTCAGTTAAAGATAGAATGGCGGTTCAGATGATTGAAGATGCTGAAGCTGATGGTAGATTAAAGCCAGGAGGAACTATTATTGAGGGAACTTCAGGTAATACAGGGATGGGATTGGCATTGGTTGCTATTATTAAAGGATACAAATTAATTTGTGTGTTAAGCGATAAACAATCGAAAGAAAAAATGGATATTTTAAGAGCGGTTGGTGCTGAGGTTCATGTTTGTCCAACGAATGTCCCTCCAGATGATCCACGTTCGTATTACTCAGTTTCTGCAAAATTGGCAGACACAACACCAAACTCTTGGTATGTAAATCAATATGATAATCCATCAAATGCAAAAGCACATTATTTAAGTACTGCTCCAGAAATTTGGGAACAAACAGGTGGAAAGATTACCCATTTTGTAGTTGGGGTTGGTACAGGAGGAACAATTTCTGGTGTTGGGAAATACCTAAAAGAGAAAAACCCAAACATTAAGCTGTGGGGAATTGATACCTATGGATCTGTATTTAAAAAGTACCACGAAACAGGAATTTTTGACGATAATGAGATTTATCCATATATAACAGAAGGGATTGGAGAAGATATTTTGCCTAAAAATGTAAATTTTGATATTATTGATAAGTTTGAAAAAGTAACAGATAAAGATGCAGCTGTTTGGCAACGTAAAATAGCTAAAGAAGAAGGGATATTTGTAGGGAATTCTGCAGGTTCTGCAATTAAAGGGTTATTGCAGTTAAAGGATGAATTGACTGAAGATGATGTAGTTGTAGTGTTATTTCACGATCATGGAAGTAGATATGTTGGGAAAATGTTTAATGATGATTGGATGCGAGAAAGAGGTTTTTTGGATGAAGAAAAAACCAATGGATTAGATTTAATTGAAGATCATGCAGGTAAACATTTAGTTACTGTTAGTCAAGATGATCCTATTTCTCAAGCAATATTATTAATGAACCAATACGAAATTTCTCAAATTCCTGTTGCTGGGGATGGAGACTTTGTAGGTTCTTTAACTGATAATCAGTTGTTTTCAAAACTTTGTGAAAACCCAGCATTAAAAGAATTACCTGTAAAACATATTATGGAGGCAGCTTTCCCTATTGTAAAAGGAGAGACTTCAATTTCAGATATTTCAAAATTATTTCAGGATGGAGCAAAGGCAGTATTGGTAAATTATGAAAAAGATAAGTATCATATTATAACACAACAAGATATGATTAAAGCGATTGCTTAACTAAATAGGGCTAATTCATAAAAAATAAAGAAAGGAAATCATAAATTTGATTTCCTTTCTTTGATTTAAATAATTGATTATGAAAATTTCAAACACACCAAAATCATCATATTATGCTGTTATTTTTACTTCGATAAGAAATGTTGAATATTTAGATTACGATAAGGTTTCTGATAGAATGCTTGAATTAGTACAGAAACAACCTGGATTTTTAGGGTTTGAAAGTGCTAAAGAAGAATTAGGGATTACTGTTTCTTATTGGCAAGACGAACAGTCTATTTTAAACTGGCGAAATAACTTAGAACATCAAGAAGCACAACGATTAGGTAAAGAGAAATTTTATAAATCGTATGCAATTAGAATTTGTAAGGTAGAGCGGGCGTATTTTTTTGAAAGTAAATAAGTTTTTTTGTTCAGTCTAAGGAGTTTAGCACTTGTGAAAATTAAAAATGAAACTTTTATTTAAGATCCTCGTTAAGGATAGAGCTTAGAGCGATTAATTTAAAACTACCTGCCTTATGAATGCTATTATAAAAAATCCAACAATACTTATCGAAAAAGAAGAAATTACTGAATTTTCTTTCCCAAAGGGAGACGTGTTAGATTCTGAAGACAAAAAAATAGAGCGACAGGCCCGAATAAAGCGAGGTATGAGATTAGGGAATAATATGAAGCGGAAAGTGAAAATTATTTTTGAAGACACAGAAGGGTTAAAAAAAGTAGAAACTACTATTTGGGGGTTCACAGATAAAAATGTTATTTTGAAAAAAACTACGATTATACCTATAAGGCGTATTCATGAAGATAAATTTTATTGAAAAAATTTAAACCAAATAAAAAACCGAAATGATTGATATCATTTCGGTTTTTTTTATGATTATTTAACAATTTGGATTACAAGTATGTCCTTAAGATTACCTTTTAGCTAGAATTAAAATAACTATTTTTGGAACCTAATTAATTTCTGAAAACAAGATGAAAACGATTAAAAATTTATTTCTTATTCCGCTTATTGGGTTGCTATTTTTTGCTAGTAATGTTTTTTCGCAAGAAAATCCAGAAGATAAAGTGAAATGGGAATTTAGCATAGAGCAAAGTGGTTGTGAGGCAACAATAATTGGAAAGGTAACAATTGTTAAACGTTGGCATGTTTATGGCGCTCACTTACCTGAAGGTGGTTTTACGCTGCCAACAGAATTAGTGATAGAAGAGTCTTCTAACTACAAAATAGTAGGAGAATTAACTGAGCCTAAACCAGAAATTACACATGATGATATTATTGATGAAGATTTGTATTTACACTCTGGAACAGTTGAGTTCAAACAAAAAATAACGATTTTAAATGAGAAAGACTTTGTATTAAAAGGCAGGTATTCATTTCAGACTTGTGATGAAGCACATTGCTTGCCTCCTTTTGATGGCGAGTTTAGCCTTAAAGTTAGGGGATGTAATGTTTCTGAAGGAGAAGAAATTGGGGGATTTGTGATCTCTAATAATGGAGATTTATTGGATGCTGGAAATATTAAGGCTCCAAAAGATATTGTACGTTGGGATTTTAGTGTTGAGGAAAATGGTGACGAAGCAATTTTGATTTTTAAAGCATTTATTGATAAAGACTGGCATATTTACGGAGCTAAATTGCCTGAAGAAAGTGAAATGATAACCAAAATAGTTCTTGAAGAATCACCTGACTATGAAAGAATAGGAGAATTAATAGAGCCTCAACCAGAGATCATTCATGATGATGTTCTTGATGAAGATTTATATTTACACTCTGGTATTATTGAGTTCAAACAGAAAATTAAAATTTTAAATAAGAAGAAATTTGTGTTAAAAGGGCAATACTCTTTTATTACTTGTGATGATTCACATTGCTTACCTTCTTTTACTGGAGATTTTAGTATAAAGATAAAAGGGAATGATCAAACGGGAACTGTTTTAGATGTTAAATCCTCAGATGGGGGAACAAACAAATCATTAATTACTATTTTCTTTTTAGCATTTTTAAGTGGATTTGCAGCACTATTAACACCTTGTGTTTTTCCTATGATACCAATGACGGTTAGTTTCTTTACTAAACAAAGTAAATCGAAAGCAGAAGGAATTAGAAACGCAATTATATTTGGAATTTCAATTATTGCTATTTATGTAATATTAGGTACAATTGTAACTAAGATATTTGGTGCAGATGCACTTAATGCACTTTCTACTAATGTATATTTTAACATCATCTTTTTTGTATTGTTAATTGTTTTTGCAATTTCTTTTATGGGAGCGTTCGAAATAACCTTGCCAAGTTCATGGGTGAATAAGGCAGATTCTGCTTCAGATAAAGGAGGTTTTATAGGAATTTTCTTTATGGCATTTACATTAGCCTTAGTATCGTTTTCTTGTACAGGACCAATTGTTGGCACTTTATTGGTGCAAGCAGCTACTATTGGAGGGATAGGGCCTATTATAGGTATGCTTGGTTTCTCTTTAGCCTTAGCATTACCTTTCACACTTTTTGCAGCATTTCCTGGTTGGATGAACTCTTTACCAAAATCTGGCGGGTGGTTAAATACTGTAAAAGTTGTTTTAGGTTTTTTAGAGTTGGCGTTAGCATTCAAATTCTTATCCAACGCAGACTTAGTAATGGATTGGCATTATTTAGAGAGAGAATTATTCTTGGCCATTTGGATAGGGGTATTTGCGGTATTGGCAATGTATTTATTTGGATTTATACAGCTACCTCATGATAGCCCAATGACAAGCTTATCGGTAGGCAGAACATTACTAGGAACTGTTGTGGTTATATTTGTAATTTATTTAATTCCGGGGTTGTGGGGAGCTCCTTTAAAAATGATTAGTGGTTTTCCACCACCAATGGAATATAGTGAATCTCCAAGAGGGTTTGGAGGGGCTAGAAACAATATCTCTAGTGTAAAACATGTTGATGGGATGCATCCTGGCCCTCAAGGTATTCCAATTTTTCATGATTTAGATAAAGGGTTGGATTATGCTAAAAAAGTAGGGAAATCTGCATTTTTAGATTTTACAGGGAAAGCATGTGTAAATTGTAGAAGAATGGAAGAAGGTGTCTGGGGTGAATTAGGAGTGATTGAACTAATGAATAATGACATTGTAATTATTTCTTTATTTGTAGATGATAAGAGGGATTTACCACAAGATCAGCTTGGTGAATTGGATTTGCAAGGAAATGAAATAACCACAATAGGTAAAAAGTGGAGTAATTATCAAACAATAAACTACAAAACAAACACTCAACCTTATTACATAATGTTGGGACCAAATGGAGAAGATTTAGCTAATGGGCCAGCAGATTACGAGCATCATGGTAATGTCACTGATTTTAAAACGTGGTTAGAAGATGGGTTGAAATTGTATAAAGAAGCAAAATAAGATTTCTATTTTTTTTAAGAAAGGCTACTATTTTTAGTGATCTTTTTTGTGTTAGGTTATTTTACTTAATAGTACATAACCAATCATTGCAGATACAACAGTTATTAAAACCCAATAAGTACCTTTAAATAAAACAGGGTTTTTTTTCCTATCCTTGTAAAATTGGTAACCAATAAATAGTACAAAACAAACGATAAAAGCTAGAGCAAATATTTTCTGACCAGGTGTAAACATTCTTAAAATTTAAAGTGAACAAAAATACGACCGAAATTTTTACTGTCCTTATCTATTCTGTGGTATTTGTTTTTAATGTGAGATTGTTGTAAAAAGCGAATTACT
>JAESTF010000212.1 GCA_016763795.1 Flavobacteriales bacterium | reverse complement strand
CCCAAACAGTTTTTCTTCGTTTTTTAAACTTAAAGAATTCTTTATGTTCAAGGATAAAAGCCATAGTTAAATAAACAATTAATGGGCTTCCAAATGTTAGGAATGAAACATAAATAAAAACAATCTAATCCTAGATGCTCTCATTCCCAATTTATCTCCCCACCATTTAAAAACTCCAAATGACTGTTTTTCGAAATAATCTAGTATTGATTGAATCATAATTTACAGAATCTTATTAATACATTAGAAAAAGAAGTTGTTTCAGGAAAAGAACACCTAGAACCACATATTTTTCTTGAGGCTTATAATAATTTAGCTAAGGTTTGCTATCATCATAAAAAATACAACTTAGCTTTAAATTATTTAAAAGAAGCGAAAAAGGATGTCAATCCCAATAAAAAAAACACAACATTTTTAACTTATGTTGAACTAACTGCAAAAATCTATTTAGTATTAAATAACCAAGTTAAAGCAGACAGTCTTTTTAGTTATCTCGATTTGGCAAAGGATTGTCTCGATATTTTAAAATCTGTCAATCACACTAAAATAGCTACTATTATTTATGAAACAGACAAAAAAGAAGCCGAAATAAAACAACAAATTCAACAATTAAAAAACAAGGAAAATGAAATTTCGGGTCAACAACAAAGACAACTTGTTTTTATAGTGTTTATTATTTTTCTAATCATTTTATTAGGGTTAGGGTATTTTATTTTTAAGAAAACAAAAGCTCAAAAACGACTGATTGATAATACTCTTAAACAAAAAGAGCTTTTGTTAAAAGAAATACACCATCGAGTGAAAAACAACCTCCAAGTGGTTTCAAGCATTTTAAAAAGTCAAGAATACAGATCTGATAATGAATTGATTAAGGAGGTTATGGCAAGTAGTCAGAACAGAATAAAAGCAATGGCAATTATTCATCAAAAACTGTATCAAACAGAAGATTTTGAGAACATTAGTTTTAAAGATTATGTTCATGAACTTATTAGAAACATTACGTTATCTAATAAAAACACCCATACTGTAATTGATACCATTGTGAATATTAATGATCATTTTTTACACATTGATATTGCTGTTCCTTTAGGTTTAATACTAAACGAACTGTTAACCAATTGTTATAAGTATGCTTTTATTGGCAGACCTGAAGGGACAATTGAAATAAGGTTAGAAAAAAATGACACTCAAAAATATAGTTTAACCATAAAAGACAATGGGGTTGGATTGCCCCATGATATTGAGGAGAAATCAAAAAAATCGTTAGGGTTAGCGATGATAAATGGTTTAGCTTGGCAATTAGATGGCGAAATGAGTTATAGTAGTGATGTAAATGGAACCATTTTTAATGTGATTTTTAACGGAACTCCTTCAAAAAATGCTAGATCATAATATCGTTCGTACCCCAAACCATCTTGTTCAGGAACAAAAATGCTTACTTTGAGGGACAATTTTTGGTATCTAATTTTAATTTCTTTGCTTTGGATACCTGATAAATACTTAGCACTAAAATAAATGGAAACTGGAATTAGCGTATTGATTGTTGAAGATGAGTTTATGACTTTAAATAATATTAAAGAGTCGTTAACAGAAGTAGGGTATCAAATAGCAGGAATGGCGAAAAACGCTAAAGAAGCCGTTCATATTTTGAAAACAGAGCAAGTTGATGTTGCCATTTTAGACATTAATATCCAAGGTGATAAAGATGGTTTGTGGTTAGCCAATTACATTAATGAAAATCATCAGCTTCCTTTTGTTTTTCTTACGGCTTATAATGATGAGAAAACGGTAAAAAGTGCTATAAGCACCCAACCATATGGCTACCTAATAAAGCCTTTTAACACAATAGATATTTATGCAGCTATTGAATTGGCTTTAAAGAATTTTGAAAAAGCGCATCAAAACAAAAAGGAGTTGGTTATAGAGCCTACTGCTAAAAATACTCCAATTAAAATTGATGACTATTTATTCTTAAAAGAAAGTCATTTGTACAGCCGTATAAAAATTAAAGATATTTTGCACGTAAAAGCAGAACAAAAACAAGTTGTACTCTATACAGCTAACAAAAAATATAGTCTCCGATATACATTTTTAGAAATCTTGGAAGTTTTACCAAAAGACTATTTTATACAAACACATCGTTCTTATATCATTAACACCAATAAAGTAGAACATTTAGGCGCTAATTTCTTATTAATTAATGGCGAAGAAATACCTGTTAGTTCTAAACGAAAAGACGCTGTGTTAAAAAGGTTTAAGTTTTTATAATCAATTCTTTAACATCAATTTCGCCACATACTTTCCTATAATATCAAACTCTAAATTGATTTTATCTCCAACATTTAAAGTATTAAAAGTCGTATGTTCTTTGGTGTAAGGAATAATGCAAACAGAAAATTGATCGTCTTGAGAATTAACAACCGTTAAGCTTACTCCATTTACAGTAATAGAACCTTTTTCTACCGTTACATTTCCATTTTTAGGATCGTATTCAAACGTAAACATCCAACTCCCATCTTGCTCAATAACAGATTTACAAATAGCCGTTTGATCAACGTGACCTTGTACTACATGCCCATCAAAACGACCATTAGCCAGCATAGCTCTTTCTAAGTTAACCCTACTGCCAACAACTAAACTTCCTAAACTTGATTTCTCTAATGTTTCTTTAATTGCGGTAACAACATAAACATCATTCTTTATGTCTACAACAGTTAAACAAACCCCATTGTGGGCTAAACTTTGATCAACTTTTAATTCGTTAGCAAAATCACATTGAACTGAAAAATGAACATTTTCGCCCTCTTTTTCAATCATTACAACCTCTCCTAGCCCTTCTATAATTCCTGTAAACATAGTTTTATTCATTTTTGTTCCGATACAAAATTCTTTCAGAATTTCACTCGAACTGGCAATTTTTATGGTTTTCGCTCTCCACTTCCCCTCATTAGTGTAATAAACCCTTTTAAAATTCTTGGTTGTATGCCATCTAAACAAAATTCATTAACCATGCAAGTATAAAAATAAGTTCCATCAGAACATTCTTTATCGTTTTCTTGATTTATTCCTTTCCATAAAATATCTGGGTCTATTGTATGAAACACAAGGTTTCCCCAACGATTAAAAATTTGCATTTCAACTGACTCTACAAAACGATATGGAAAAGGAATAAAAACATCGTTCCTCCCATCATTATCTGGTGAAAAAACATTAGGTAGTCGATAAACAAAGCAAGCTCCCTCTCCAGTCTCATTCGCATTAAAAACACAGCCTACATTTCCTTCACAAGCTCCATTTGGATTGTCTACACAAACCGAATCACTAAAAAAACTTTCATTTCCAACAGAATCGACCCCTGTTATTACGTAACAACCAACAATAGAAAGTACATTCTCATACAAATAAGAAGTCTCTACTCCGTTAGAAACGGTTGTTATTAACTCATATTCGCCATTTAAAGAATCTTTTTTATAAATATTAAATTGTACAACATCATCCGCACAACCAAAGTTTTGATTTGTCCATTGTAAAGTATTTTGCTGCAACTGACAATTTACCTCTACACATAAGTTTGGCGGACAGGGTACAACATTATCAATGGGTTCGCCACATTTTTCTTGTGAGAAATTTTCGATAGGAGATATTGTACCAGAAGCCGGAGAAGAATAACTCCCTATGCTTTTAACCTTATAGCAATACGTCCTTAAATTCACCAAACCTGTATCAACATAAAATGTATTTGATGTAATATCTATCGAATCAAAAATAAGTGTTGTTGTATTTTGGCGATAAATAATATGTTGTGTATTAATCCATGGGACTTTTTCATTCCATGTTAATGTTAACTGATTATCGGATGGTGTTAAATTCAAATAAACAGAAGAAGCAACTGTAGATTTCCCCATTAAATCTCTTGTTCCTCCTGTTAAGTTATAAATATCAACTCGATAATGATATTGAAAATCTAATGTATTTAACAAATTATCAGTATACATCGTATCATTAATTGTTCCTGTAGAATCAATTAAAACCATATTGTTTGTAGTATTTTCTCCTCTATAAATCAAATAACGATATGGCCCTTGCCATAGAAGAACATTATGTTCTGTTGGTTTAGACCATTCCACATAAATAGCTCCATTTGTCTGATCTGTTGAATTCACATTAACCCTTGTAATGATTGGAACATCTTTTTGTAATTTTTCACAAACTTCATCAGACGCAATACTTTGTGCTCCATCAGGATAACAAGCAACAATTCTATAACAATAATCAACTCCAGGCACCAATCCTAAACCATTATTATTATCACTAAATGTAGTGTCATTAATTGAACTTGTTCT
>JAESTF010000211.1 GCA_016763795.1 Flavobacteriales bacterium | reverse complement strand
GGGTAATTGATCAAGCTGGATATAAAGGAGAAGTGCAACGTTTATGGATTTCATCTTTAACAGCAGAGGCAATAAAAGAAGGTTTTCAGAATTTAAAACCTGCTTCAGATTATGATAATTTGTACTATGCAGGATTTTCAAGAGCCATTGGCGATTGGTTATTGGGCATGAACGCAACTCGTTTATACACGCTAAAACATGGCGGCTATAAACAAATGCTTTCTATTGGAAGAGTGCAGACCCCTACTCTTGCTATGGTGGTTAACCGTTTTAAGGAAATAGAAAACTTTAAGCCTCAACCTTTTTGGGAATTACAAACACTTTATCGAGACACACTTTTTAATTGTGAAGAAGGTCGTTTTTTAGATAAAAATGAAGGTCAAACTTTAGCCGATAAAGTAAAAGAAAGTGATTTTGAAATTATTTCTGTAACTAAAAAGAAAGGAAAAGAATATGCTCCAAAACTGTTTGATTTAACAGGACTCCAAGTTTATTGTAATACTAAGTTTGGTTATACGGCTGATGAAACCTTAAAAACAGTTCAGAAACTATACGAACAAAAAGTAGTCACTTATCCAAGAGTGGATACTACCTTTTTACCTAATGATGTTTACCCTAAAGTACACGGGATTTTAGGCCAACTATCAGAATACAGTGCTTTAACGCAACCTTTATTAGGAAAAAAATAAGAAAATCAACCAAGGTTTTTAACGATAAAAAAGTAACCGATCACCACGCTATTATCCCTACGGGGCAACAAAACTACTTGGATTCACATCATCAAAGGGTTTACGACATTATTACAAAACGTTTTATTGCTGTATTTTATGATGATTGTGATGTGAACAATACTGCTGTAATTGGAAAGGCTGCTGATGTTACCTTTAGAACTACAGGGAAAGTAATTGTAAATAAAGGCTGGCGTGTTGTTTTCGAATCAGCTAATGCTGCGGAAAAAGAAGATGACTTATTACCTGCTTTTGAGAAAGGAGAAAAAGGACCGCATCAACCTTCTTTTTTAGAAAAGGAAACCAAACCTCCTAAAATGTTTACAGAAGCAACGCTGTTAAGGTCTATGGAAACTGCTGGAAAACAGGTAGATGATGATGAATTGCGTGATTTAATGAAAGATAACGGTATTGGAAGACCTTCTACCCGTGCAAATATTATTGAGACTTTATTTAGACGAAAATATGTTGTTCGAAAGAAAAAATTATTAGTCCCTACTTCTACTGGTATTAAATTGATTGATACGATACAAAACAAAATGCTCACTTCTGCGGAACTTACCGGAACTTGGGAAAAACAACTCAAAGAAATTGAACAAGGCACTTATAAAGCAGCTACATTCATTAAAAACATGAAGCAAATGGTAGATGCCTTGGTTTATGAGGTAAGAATGGAAGAAAGAGCGAATATTTCTCATTCTACTGCTAAAGCTCCTGCAAAAAAAATCACTAAGAAAAGTACTGGAATTTCATACTACAACTGCCCTAAATGTAAACAAGGAAACATTCTTAAAGGAAAAACTGTTTACGGTTGTAGTCAATTTGCAGCAGGCTGCTCTTTTAGAATGCCTTTTAGTTTCTTAGGAAAAAAAGTTTCTGAAAAGCAATTAATTCGCTTAATAAAGAAAGGAAGCACTGTTAATTTAAAAGGGTTTAAAACCAATAACGGAAAAGCTGATGGAACAATCATCTTTAACGATCAATTTGAATTTACGTTAAAAGGAACTGCTTCTAAATCTACTTCCGCTGATGTAATGATTTGTCCGAAATGTAAAAAAGGCAATATTATAAAAGGAAAAACAGCTTACGGTTGTAGTGCTTACAAAACTGGTTGCAATTTTAGGTTTTCGTTTGAGGATATTAGAACAAAAGCAGCAGGAGAAAAACTAACCAAAGAATTAGTTTACAGGATTATAAGTAAAATTTAAAACAGGAAAACGATGTATATTAAAAAGAATTATGGATTTTGGATGACCTTTAATTGGTCTAAATGGCCTTTCTTTATTGGAATGGGATATGCAGGAATAATCGCCTGTTTGGGTTATTTTTTAGATATTCATATTTCTGTACCTTGGCAACCTATCAGTATAATTGGTATTGCCGTTGCTTTTTATTTGGGCTTTAAAAACAATAGTTCGTATGATAGAACATGGGAAGCTCGAAAAATATACGGAGGAATTGTAAATAGTAGTCGTTCTTTTGGAGCCGCTTTAAGTGCTTTTGTAAAAGGTGAAGATGCTGAAAACGTTAAAAAAGAATTAATTTACAGGCACATCGCGTGGTTAACCGCCTTACGTTTTCAATTGAGGTTGAGTAAGCCATGGGAACATACAGAAGAAAGAATAAAAGGGAAATACTCTCCAATAGTTTGTGAGCAATATTTAGATCAACTGGATGAGGAACTCAAACAATTTTTAAATCCAGAAGAACTTCAATCCTATCAAAACAAAACGAATATTCCTTCACAAATTTTAAAAACTCAATCTGTTCGGTTACAAGAGTTATTGGACAAAGGTTATTATGAAGATTTTAGGCACATGGAATTACACCAGTTAATTGTTAGTTTTTATACTGATCAAGGCAAGGCTGAACGAATTAAAAACTTCCCTTTTCCAAGGCAGTATGCTTCTACTGCAATGTGGTTAACCATGGTGTTTTCTTTTCTGGTTCCTTTAGGGCTTTATGAAGTTTTTAAAAGTGTTGATAGTTGGTTATTTTGGGTATATCCATTTATGTCGGGTTTAATTATTTGGGTATTTTACTTGATGGAAAAAATTGGTGATTATTCTGAAAATCCATTTGAAGGAACTTATAATGATGTGCCAATAACTTCCATTTCTAGAGGTATTGAGATTGATTTAAGAGAAATGATTAATGACACTAACATCCCTAAGCCTATGCTTGGAGAGGGAGGATTTTTGCTCTAATATAGTGGAAGACGAAAAGGTAAAACATCAACATTTTATGATTTACAAACCTTACGGCTATTTAAGTCAGTTTGTAAATAACGGACCCAAACAAAATTCTAAAAAACTATTGGGAGAATTACATGATTTTCCTGAAGGGATAATGGCTATTGGAAGATTGGAT
>JAESTF010000210.1 GCA_016763795.1 Flavobacteriales bacterium | reverse complement strand
TGAGGTTGAAACTCCAATATTTAAAATCTCTGATATTTCATCATGATCATATCCCTCTAGCATATACAATGACAAAACCGCTCTATAACCATCTGGCAATTGATGTAAAGCTTTGTATAAAGAATCTAATTTCTCTTGTAAATTATTTTCTGTGTCTAAAACTATCGCTACATCCTTAATGGTTTCAGCATCATTAAAAACCAAATCCTTCTTCTTTTTTAATTGATCGATACTCTGGTTAACTACAATTCGTTTAAACCAAGCACCAAAAGTGGATTGATAATTATATTGATTTAGGCGTGAAAAAGCTTTAATAAATGCCTCTTGTAAAACATCTTCGGCATCTTCCTTATTATTTAAAATTCTAAAAGAAGTATTAAGCATTGCCACAGAATAATATTTATACAAATTAAACATTGCATTCTGATCTCCTTCTTTGGCATTTTCAATATCCAATTTCCTCGGCTCAATAAACCTTCTATTTTCTATGCTTACATTTTTTCTCGACATATAAATTTACAGAAGGCTTGTTAATACTTTTCTTAATTGATCTCCATATAAATTAGTTGCAATAATTTTCCCGTTTTCGTCTATTAAAACATTCATAGGAATCCCTCTTACATCATACGTTTTAACAACATCGGAGTTCCAACCTTTTAAATCTGACACATGGTTTTTCCAAGTCAATTTATCTTGTTTAATTGCTCTTAACCATGCTTCTTTATTTTTATCGAGAGAAACACTAAAAAGATCGAACCTACTTCCTTTTTTAAATTTACTATCTTTAAATTGATTGTAAACACTAACTAATTCTGGATGTCTCGTTCTACATGGCCTGCACCATGAAGCCCAAAAATCAATTAAAACAATTTTACCATGTAATGATGACAGTCTTACTTCAACTCCTTTAGTATTATTTAAAACAATCTCTGGCGATAAACTATTTTTTTCAATAAAATTAGATGGTGATGAGAAGCTTAATATTAAACCCAACAGTAGTGTAGATAGTAATTTCATAGTTATAGTTTTTCAATTAATTAAAAAATGTTACACCTTAAAGACTACCCAGAAAATAGAATGATGCACCGTTTTTCGAAAAAACTAAAAAAAGATTGAATTCTTTAGTTAAAATGCACCACTACAAACCGAACCTCAACTTAAAACTCTATCGCTCCAACCACCTGGAAAGAAAGCAATCATAAACTTGATAGTAATTTACCTCGGAAGCATCTTCTTTATAGACCATTTCTTTACTCACCAATGCCTCTAAACTTCGCTTAACTGATGCTGAATTTCCTAATTTATATTTGCTTGTAAATGCATTTGCTGTTGGTTGGTAAACTTTATCCTCTTTTGCTATGGCTTTTAATAAATTCCATTGAGGGGTTGTTAAAAGATTTCTGTATTGAAAAAAAACATTTTCTTGTTCTTTTAATATCGTATCACAGGCTATACGAACTGTTTCTATAGTTATTTCAGCATCACTTTGAGTAAAGATCTTATTACAAAGGGCTTGCGTATAATAAGTATGCACTCTAGTCCACTCTAATATAAAATTAATCGAATCATCATCAATACCCTTTTTCCTGTTTTTAAATATTTTTTTTATAAACGTTGTATATTTTTTTGAAGGGATATTTCCTAAATGTAAAGGAGACGTACTTGAAAAAAATGGCCGTTTAGCACTATTAAACATTTCTATTAGTAAATGCTTGTGACTTCCACTGAAAATAAAAACTACATTTTTTAACGACTGAATAATCGTTCGCAAAAGTGCTTCCGTATTTTTTTCTGGATAATTCGCTATTTGTTGAAATTCATCTATTGCAATAATTACTTGTTGATTCTGTTGTTCTAAAAAATTAAACAATCCTTTTAAAGAATGTTCATACTGCTTTTCTTGTGAATAATTAAACGATATTTCTGGATTTCCGGTTAAAGCATCATAACTAATGACGGGACTAAACCCTTTTATTAAATCTATAAATTTTTTACCTATTGATTTATTCTGGGGAAATTTAGTAAGAATGGCTGAAGCCATTTGATTGGTAAATTCTGCTAAATTTTGAGTAGCATAGATATCTACATAAATACATTCCCAATTCTTTTTTTTCTCTAAGCGATTAAAACAATGATGAATTAAACCTGTTTTTCCCATTCTCCGAATAGAAAGAAGAGTCGTATTTATTTCATTGGTAGCATTTTCAATTAAAAGAGCTGTTTCAGCTTCTCTATCACAAAATAAACCTGGTCCATGATAGCCTTTTAAACGAAATGGATTTTTAAGATTTTTCATATCTCAAAAATACTTAACAAAATGTAATTTACAAAATGTAATTTACAAATTGTAAACTACCAACAGTTATTTAAAAAATATTTGGATACATGTATGAAGTTAGATCGAATTATAAACTTAATTCGCATTACGTTTATCTAACTCTTCCTTAATTTTTGATGCCTCTTCGTAGTTTTCACTTTCAATAGCATCTTGCAATCTTTTATTAAGTTCTTCCACAGTTAAATCATCGTAACTTAACGATTTTGGTTCTTCAAAAACCAAAGATTCTAACTCATCCTCAATTGAATTTAGTTCTTTAGACAATTTATCTTCCTCTCCTTCTTCAGATTCATCTAATAAAATACCTGCACTAGATAAAATAAATTCATGCGTATAAATTGGGCACTTAAAACGAACAGCCAAAGCAATCGCATCAGATGTTCTAGTGTCAATTTCTATTTCTTCACCATCTCGTTCAGAAATTAATTTAGCATAAAATATTCCTTCAACTAAATTGTAAATAACTATTTCTTTGATGTCAATTTTATAAACATCAGCAAAACTTTTAAATAAATCATGTGTTAACGGTCTGCTTGGAGTCATAGATTCCAACTCAATAGCAATTGCCTGAGCTTCAAATCCTCCAATAATAATAGGCAACCTCCTTTTTTCACCACCCTTTTCACCCAACACCAATGCATAAGCTCCAGTTTGTGTTTGACTGTAAGAAAGTCCTATTATTTCTAATTCTATTTTATCCATTGTTTACAAATATCATCATTCTAAAAAGGTCGCTTAGATATTTCAATAATTATCGAAATCAGGATGACATCTTTTTAGAATGGCAATAATAATATTTATGCTTTTAACTTTTTAATTGCTTCAAGCATTTGTGGTAATATTTCAAATGCATATCCAACTATCCCATAATCGGCAGCTTTAAAAAATGGTGCTTCAGCATCGGTATTAATCACAACAATCACTTTACTACCATTAACTCCTGCCAAATGTTGTATTGCTCCAGAGATTCCTGCTGCAATGTATAAATTTGGTCTAATTGCCAAACCTGTTTGCCCAACATGTTCGTGATGAGGTCTCCATCCGATATCTGCTACTGGACGAGAACAAGCTGTAGCTGCTCCTAATTCTTTTGCCAACTCTTCTACCATTCCCCAATTTTCTGGGCCTTTTAATCCTCTACCTGCTGATACTACAATATCTGCTTCTGTTAATGATAATTCTGTCGATTCTTTTTTAATTTCTTTAACTGTAATCCCAGTACTTGGTAAGTCTACTGAAAATGCTTCAACAGTTGCGCTTCCTTCTATTTCTAATTTATCTACTGAATTAGGCAATACAGAAATAATTTTTATAGCTGTAGTAATTTCAATCTCAGCGAAAGCTTTACCTGAAAAAACTGCTTTTTTAACTACATTTCCATTTGGCAATGCAATTGCACCACTTACTAAACCTGCATCTAATTTTGCTGACAAACGAGGCGCTACTGATTTCCCAGTGTAATCGTGAGCAAAAACAATAGTATCTGCTCCAGTTACACTTGTTGCTTGAGCAACTACGTGAGCTATTTTTTGAGGATCAAAATTATCTAAACTAGCATCTGAAACATGCATCACTTTTGAAACTCCATATTTCCCTAATTCTTCTAATCCTGAAGCAGTACCTGCAACAACTGCTATTGCATCTGTCCCTGTTGCCTGTGCTAATTGAGCACCATAATTTGCTGCTTCAAAAGCATTTTTAGTTAATGCTCCGTTATTTGAATCTGCGTATATTAAAACTGACATATTTTATATTTTTATAGAATTGAATTCTCAATTCTGAACTCTAAATTCTTAATTAAATCGCTTTCGCTTCGTTGTGCAATAAGGCTACTAATTCTTCTGCAGTATCTACATATTTACATCCTGATTTTTCAGGAGGTAATGTAAACCCTTTAATAACTGTTGCAGAGCTTTCATCAGAAGCTGCGACAACTGTTAAAGGCTTACTTCTTGCAGCCATAATTCCTCTCATATTTGGAATACGAGCTTCTGCCATTCCTTTAGCAGCACTCAATACAAATGGTCCATTTACTTCAATTACTTCTACTCCTCCTTCAATTTCTCTCTCGATTATAGCAGTATTTCCATTCATTTCTAATTTAGATGCTAACGAAACATAAGGTACATCCATTAACTCGGCAACCATACCTCCTATTTGAGAACCATTGTAATCGATTGTTTCTTTACCTGAAAGAACCATATCAAACCCGTTTTCTTTAGCGTAATTAGCAATTTGCTTTGCAACATATAACGCATCAGTAGTTTCTGCATCAATTCTAACGGCATCATCAGCACCAATTGCCAATGCTTTTCTAATTATTGGATCGCTATCAGCTCCTCCAACATTTAAAACAGTTACTGTTCCTCCATTTGCTTCTTTTAATTCTAAACCTCTTACTAAAGCGTACCATTCATCGTAAGGGTTTACAATAAACTGAACGCCAGCTTCATCAAATTTTGTATTACCATCGGTAAACGCAATCTTAGCCGTAGTATCTGGAGCTTTACTTATGCATACTAATATTTTCATCCTAATTATTTATTTTCTGAAATTAATTATCGTTTTCGAGAACGAAATTAAGAATAATAGATTAAATAAAAAATATGATTCTGAGCAATAAATGAGAGTTTTTTAACAACTTCTAATTCTTATCGTTTTACAAAAGTAATTGTATCAATTATTTGATTAATAGCTATAGTGCTTCCCAAAGGTTATTTTACTAAAAGCATTATTAATCCTAAGTATTAGTAACACTATCATTCAACATTAAATTTAAACAAAGATTTTACACAAAACTTTTTTGACTCAAGCTTTGCATCAATTTACGTTCATAATCTTCTTGCAACCATTTTAGATAATTATCAGTGCTTTTGCAAATACAATAAGAATATAATCGAATTCTATAGGCTATTTGATCACTCAATAATTTTGCGAGTATCCTAGCATCCATAATGTCTTCACTATTATCTACACACATCGTACTATGCTGTGATAAAGAACGTTCTAACACAATTTTTGGTCTATCCCCTCTCCGGAGAGCCTGTTTGTACTCCTCATTTATATCAAACTCAATATTTTCAGATTTAGAAAAGTGGGTTCGTACATCAGCAGGCATTTTATATTTAAAGCTTCGTTCAATTTCTGCATCTGCAATTATGTTTTGCAAATAAAAATCAGGCACTCTAAATATCTCATGCCAATCTACAGGCGCATTCCAAGCGCCAAAACGAGCTACATTATTTCCTAAATCAATAATAGTAAATTTCTTTTTTTCACCAAAAACACGAGAACCACGCCCTATCATTTGGTAATATAATGTTAGTGATTTTGTTGCTCTATTTAAAATAATTGTATCTACCGATGGCTCATCAAAACCTGTAGTTAAAATACCTACAGAAGTTAATATCGCATTTGGTGTATTTTTAGACCAATCTAAAATCTCTTTACGTTCAGTTGGAGAATTTTTATTATCTAAATGTTTTATGGTATAACCTGCTTTTGTAAAAGAATCATAAACACCTAAAGATGTATTGATTCCACTATTAAAAATAAGCGCTTTTTTACCTTTAGAATTTTCTTCATAAGCATAAACCAACTTCTCTAGCATTGGGTCATCTCCGTATAATAAATCTGAAGAACGCACCGTATAATCTCCGTTTGCTCCAATTTTTAAAGAACTTAATCCAACATCATAGCAATAGGTTGTTGGTGATGATAAAAAGCCTTCTTTAACCAAATAATTAATAGACTCGCCCACAATTAGCTCGTTATAGTTTTGGTACATTGGCAATTTAACGTTAGAACTTAACGGAGTGGCTGTTACTCCCAACATTATACAGGATTCAAAATAATGAAACAACTTTCTAAAAGAATTAAAATGTGCTTCATCCACAATTACCATCCCAATATCTTTGAGATCCATCATATCGTCTTTTAAACGATTATTGAGCGTTTCTACCATTGCAACAAAACACGTATACTCGTTTTGATCTAGAAGTTCTTTTACCTTGCTGCTGATTATCTTATTTTTAACACCAAAACCATTTAACATATCAGAGGTTTGATTACAGAGCTCTACTCTGTGTGTTAAAATCAATACTTTTTTATTGGTTGAAACAGCATATCGTCTAGCTATTTCCGAAAAAATAACAGTTTTACCTCCACCTGTCGGTAGTTGATACAATAGGTTATAGTCACTAGGAGATTTTTCTAAAGTCTCAAAAATTTTATCCATCCCTTTTTTCTGGTACTCATAGAGTACTTTTTTGGTTGGATTAGAATTCATTGTTTCTGTTTTTTCTGGCATTTACTTAAAAAAATGGGCTGCAAAGCTAAGGATAATTAACGCTTATTTTATTGCTCTAGCTCAATTTTATTTCAAAAAATAAAATTGTCTAACTTTTTATTACGTAATATCATTTTTCCAACTCTTTAAATATTTCTTCAAACTCTACCCAAAAAGTGTGTAAGCCCACCATTCTTTGTTCAAAAAAATAAAAAATTTGTTGCCAATCATTCCTATTATAAATAGAAACATTATCTAATTCTGAAGAGATTAAACTTATTGGTTCATTAAAATAATTAAAGCCATTTTCTTCCCAAATTAAATCACCTTTAATATTACCTTCTAAAACAATTTTTAATTCTTTAAATTGCTCAAAAAATAGCGCTCTTATTCCATCATCTTTGTGTTGCAACTCAATTGAAAAAGTAGCTTTTTCACTTGTAATATTTAATCTAAAAAATAAATCTTTTACGTTAGAACGATAATTCACCCATTTAATTCTTCCATAATCCTTGTTGTACTTTTTCATATACAACCCGAAACTATTCCAAAAATCAGCAGTGTATTTTTTCTTTTCTTCTTTAGTGTACATTTTACAAAGATAGTAATGAGTCATTAGTATTGGCTAATGTGCTTTAAAATCTTATTTTTGATTTTCAACCTAACTAATAAATATATGAAATTAATTTCTTGGAATTTAAACGGAATAAGGGCTGTAGCTAAAAAAGGGTTATTTAATAAAATTGAAGAAATGAATCCTGATATAATTTGTTTTCAGGAAACAAAAGCTCAAGATGACCAAGTTACAGAAGTTTTAAATGGTTTAGAGGATTACTACTTCTATTCTAATTCTGCTGTTAAAAAAGGATATTCAGGTACTGCAATTGTTACTAAAACAAAGCCTTTAAATGTAATTTCTAATATTGGTATTGAAGAACATGATCAGGGAGGAAGAGTTATTACTGCTGAGTTTGAGAATTTTTATATTACAAGTATTTACACTCCAAATTCTAAAAATGATTTATCTCGTTTAACAGACCGACAAAATTTTGATGCTGCTTTTCTTATTTACCTTAAAACATTAGAAGAAAAGAAACCTGTTATTGTTTGTGGTGATTTTAATGTTGCTCATAGGGAAATTGATTTAGCCAGACCAAAACCTAACTACAACAAAAGTGCTGGTTTTATGCAAGAAGAAATTGATGGCATGGATAATTTTACTAATGCAGGATTAATTGACACTTTTAGATATTTACATCCCGAAAAAACAGAAGCATATAGTTGGTGGAGCTATAGAGGTGGGGCAAGAGACAGAAACGTAGGTTGGAGAATTGATTACTTTTTAGTTAGTCAAAGTATTATAAAAAATGTAAAAACAGCAAGTATCCTCTCAAATATGCATGGATCAGACCACTGTCCTGTTGAAATTAATATTAAATTCTAACTCCCATTACACAAATATCATCCAATTGCTCCATATCTCCTTTCCATTCATTCATTGTTTTTGAAAGATAAATCAATTGTTCATTCATATTTTGATCTTGAATTGATAAAAACATTCTTTTGAATGATTTATACATAAACTTTTTACCCTTTGGCCCTCCAAATTGATCTGCATAACCATCAGAAAATAAATAAATGGTATCTCCTTCTTTTAATTCCAAACTATCCGTTTTATATTTTCTCTTATTACCTCCTCCTCCAATAGCCATTTTATCTGGTTTTATTTCATAAAAAATAGAGTCTTCATTTTCCATGATCAACTTTAAACTATTAATACTATTTTTCTTATTCCGTAAAAAATAGAGTGAATTATTAGCTCCTGAGTATTCTAATTTGTTATTTGTTTTATCTATTGAACAAATACTTATATCCATTCCATCTCTAATAAACGAAATTTCGTTTTCTGAAATACCATCACTACCAAGTGCTTTATTTACTAAATTATTTAATTCATCCAGTATTTCGCCTGTTGTTTCAATTTTCAGATCTTCTACTATTTTATTTAATGAATTAGCTCCTATTATACTCATGAATGCTCCTGGGACACCGTGTCCTGTACAATCAACTACTGCAAAAAACATTTTATTCCCAACCTCCTTTATCCAGTAAAAATCACCACTAACAATATCTTTTGGCTGATAATAAATAAAAGATTGATAACACTTTTTCAGTAATGATTCATCTGGTAAAATAGCATCTTGTATGCGTTGAGCATAATTAATACTATCTGTTATATCTTTATTTTTTTCTTCAATAATTTTATTTTTATAAGAAATTTCTTCATTTTGAGCATTTAATAGCTTATTTATTTTTTTCTTTTGACTTAAGCTATAACCTATATAGCCAACAATAATCAAAGTTAATAACAGCCCTAATATCAACACTTTTTGTTGGATTGATTTTTTATCTAGTGCAGCTTTATCTAGTTTTTTTTCTGCTAACAATAAACTGTTTTCGGCTTCTTTTTTTTCTGTATCATACTTTGTTTGCATCTCCGCAATTACCTCTGTGCTTTCTCTATTATATAAAGCATCTTTCATATCAATAAAAATTTTCAAATATTTCAATGCATTATTTTCATCTCCCATTTGCTCATAACTTTCTGATAAGCCAGAATAAGCAAGCATTATATTGTCAATTGAATTTAATTCTAAAGCTATTTTTAATGACTTTTTATTATATATTACAGCCTTTTCATTCTCATTCATTTTAATATATAAATCAGCAATATTAAGATAAGCAGTTTCCAGGCCTGCCTTATCTTTCAAGTTTTCATAAAGCGATATTGCTAACTTATGGTAATGAAGAGCTTCTATAAATCTAAATGTTTTTTTTAACCCTATTGCTCTATTTCCATAAAGGTTTGAAATTAATCTCTCATCATTTCTGGGTTTAGCAATATCCATCGCTTTTTCATAATATATCATTCCTTTATCATACTCTGGAATAAAGAAATAATCTGCTGCCAAACTATTGTAACCAACAGCTGCAGACTCTAAATCACCTCTAGCCTCATCCAGTTTAATCGCCTGCTCCAAATACTGCAACCCTTTTTTTGCATCTCCTTTATAATCATATAATGACCCTAAATTATATAGCGCATTAGACATAATATTAGTATCATTAATCTCTTCTGCTAATTTGAGAGCTTCTAATAAATATTTTAATGATTTTTCATACTTATCCAATAAAAAATATGCTGCACCAACATTATTAGCACTTTGTGAAACTAAGTGTTTAGATATTTTATCATCGCTTTTTAATTCTTTTGATAACTTTAAAGCCACATGAGCATAATTTAATGCTTTTTTATAATTGGTTGGATGCTGTTCGCTAAAGAGTTTGTTTAACAAATCTATTTTTTTTAGATCTCTTTTCTCACCCGATAATAGCAATTCTAAGCTATCCAATTTAGAAGTTAGCGCTGAACTATTAGCATTTCCAATAAAAATGATGGTTAGAAAGAAAAATATCTTTTTTAAATTCATATAAGTTAAAGATATAGTTTTTAAACGATTCTAATTATTTTATTATACTTTTAAATTATTATTAAATTTAAAACTAAAAAAATGGCTGAAAAAAAAGAAAAAAGAATTAAAGTAAAAGTAAAATCTACCATTACTGTTGGTGAATCTGTTAATGGGCCTTTAAACAAACTTGCAAAATTATTTATAGATTCTTCTGTTGATAGTAAAGTAAAAGTAAAACTTGTAAAAGAAGGTGGTAAACTAGTTACCAATCAATTTACAATGTCAGAAAAATTAAATGCAGAAGAAATAGCTTTAGGAGAAGCTATTAATAAAGCATGTTTGGAATTAATAAGTAAAGTTGATAATGGTGACCTTATTGCTTCAACAAAGTCAGTAATCATTATAAAAGGATCTATATAGATAGAACTATTTATTTTTTAGAATAAAAAAAAATCCATTTTATTATAAAATGGATTTTTTTATCTATTCCCACTACTTACTAAAATTCGCTTATTGTTTTAGTAATAATAGCAACACATTCCATTAATTGTTCTTCAGTCATAACCAAAGGTGGAGCAAAACGGATAATGTTACCATGAGTTGGTTTAGCTAATAAACCATTATCTCTTAGTTTCATACAAATATCCCAAGCAGTTGAGCTGTCTTCACTATCGTTAATCACAATAGCGTTTAACAATCCTTTTCCTCTAACCAATTTTACTAAATCATTAGTTTCAATAAACTTGTTTATTTCGGATCTAAACAACTGACCTAATTTTTCAGCATTCTCTGCCAGTTTTTCATCTTTAACAACTTCTAGTGCCGCCATAGCTACTTTAGCAGCAACAGGGTTTCCTCCAAAAGTAGAACCATGTTCTCCCGGTCTAATCACTTCCATAATGTGGTCATCTGCAAATACTGCAGAAACAGGATAAACACCACCCGAAATTGCTTTTCCTACAATTAAAATATCAGGCTTAACATTTTCATGATCAACAGCTAACAATTTTCCTGTACGAGCAATTCCTGTTTGCACTTCATCAGCAACAAATAAAACTCCAGCTGCTTTACAAAGCGCAGCACATTCTTCTAAATATCCTTCATCGGGAACAAAAACACCTGCTTCCCCCTGAATTGGTTCCATCATAAATCCTGCAACATTTTCATCTTTTAACGCTTCTTCCAACGCATTAATATCATTGTAAGGAATCTTTATAAAACCTGGCGTAAAAGGACCAAAATTCTTTTTTGCATCAGGATCATTAGAGAAAGAAATTATTGTTGTTGTTCTTCCATGGAAGTTGTTTTCACAAACAATAATTTTTGCTTCATTATCAGCAATTCCTTTCTTTTCGTAAGCCCATTTTCTAGTTAACTTTAAAGCCGTTTCAACTGCTTCAGCACCAGAATTCATTGGTAGCACTTTATCAAACCCAAAATATTCAGTTACATATTTTTCATAAGCTCCTAACACATCATTGTAAAAAGCACGAGATGTTAGCGCTAATGTAGAAGCCTGATCAATTAATGCTTTTACAATTTTCGGGTGTGAATGCCCTTGATTTACAGCTGAATAAGCTGATAAAAAATCATAATACTTTTTCCCTTCGACATCCCAAACATAGACACCTTCACCTTTGCTTAATACAACTGGTAATGGGTGATAATTGTGAGCACCATATTTATTTTCTAAATCTATCGCTTGTTGCGAAGTCAATTTCTCTGTTGTAGTTGTTTCCATAATTTTTGATCTAAGTTATAAAATGTTTTATGAAACTCATCTCGGAGAGTTGTACATCCTTTCCTCATTAGCTTTGGAGAGAAATCATCCAAGAGCGAAATTATCTAAAATAAACTAAATATTCGTAATTTCGCTCACAAATTTATCCGCTACAAGATGGAAATAGAAGTTAAACAAGACCTGCTCAACAAACGATTATTCATGAATATGGTCGAAAATAATTGGTTAGCTGTTGTTTTTGCGAATATGAACAATATTGTAGAATACGTTAATCCTGCAGCTTGTAGATTATATGGTTATGAAGAACATGAACTAATTGGGCAAACAACTGACATCTTCAACTCTAACCTTTCTCATAACACAGATGAAATAGTTAAAGATATAACTGAAAGAGGTTATTGGTTTGGAGAAATTATCCAACGAAAAAAAGATGACTCAACTTTTGATGCCCTACTATCTGTACAACTTATTTTAAATGAAGAAGGAGCCCCTATAGGTTTTGCTTCTAACAGTAAGAGTATTTCGTTGGAATTAGATAGTGAAAGAAGGTTAAAAACAACTGTTGAAGAAAAAGAGTTATTGCTAAAAGAATTACATCATAGAGTTAAAAATAACTTAGCGATTATTAAAGGAATTATTAGTCTTCAAAGCAATGAAGATTTAGATGATAATTGTATTAAAATTATTGATGATTTTAGAAACAGAATTGATGCTGTTGCGACATTACATAATACACTCTATACTCCAGAAAACTTTAACAACTTAAACATTAAAACATTTGTTAATGACTTATTTTCTGGGTTAAACAAATCATACAGTCCAAAAGGAAAAAAGGTTAATTTAATTAACGAAATGGGTGATTACAATGTTAAAATTGATGATGCTACCCCACTCTGTTTAATAATAAACGAAGTAATTACCAATTGTTTTAAACATGCTTTTTCTTTAACCGATATAGGTACCATAAATATTAAGCTTTGTAAAGAACAAAATCTAATTTCAATTATTGATAATGGTTGTGGTTTTGATTATGAGTCTTCTAAAAAGAGCTCTTTAGGAATGTCCTTAATTAAAGATTTATCAGAGCAAATTGATGCTAAATTCAAATTTAAAAATAATAACGGAACCCATTTTACAATTTTCTTAAATAATGAGTAAAAATACATTCAAAAAAAATCAAGTTATTGAACTAGAAATAGTTGACGCAGCTTACGGAGGAAAAGGAATTGCTAAACATAAAACCGATGAAGGTGATTATATTTTATTTGTTCCGAACACAATAAAAGGGCAAACAGTTACGGCAAGAGTTGTAAAACGAAAAAACAATTATGCGGAGTGTAAATTGGTTGATGTGGTTGAAAGATCTAAAGATGAAGTAGAACTTCCTTACCAACCAATTTCTGGAGCTCCTTTCGCTAGGTTACCCATTGAAATTCAAGCAGAACAAAAGCAAACTAAAACGCTAGAACAATATAAACGAATTGGAAAAGTAGAGAATATTGATGAGCTGTTTGATGAGTATATCCAATCTCCATTAACATGGCACTACCGTAATAAAATGGAATACTCATTTAGTGCGATTGGCCATAACTTAGAAAAAAATGAAGAATATGATGGCTTTGCTTTTGGATTTAAAAGGCGTGGCACTTGGTGGAAAGTTGAAAACTTAGACAAAGACAGCGGACTATTTGATGCTGAATTTGAGAACAAATTAAAAGAAATTAGAGCTTTTTGTGAGCAATCTGGATTACCAGCTTGGCATCCACCACAAAAAGTAGGTTTTTTTAGATATTTAGTTGTTAGAAAGAGTTTCTTAACCAATCAATTTCTAATTAAATTGGTAACGAGTAGTGATGGAATGGAAAATTTTAAGTTTGATGCATTTACAACCCTTGTTACAGGTCTTTTAGGAAACAGAATTGCAGGCTTATTACACACTATTAATGATGATATTGGTGATAATGCTCAATCGCGTTTAGGTCATGAAACTGTTTTATTTGGCGAAAATACCATTAAAGAAGAATTACTTGGGATGACTTTTGAGATTAGCATGCAAAGCTTTTTTCAAACCAACCCTAAATCGGCAGAACTACTTTATACTAAGGCGATAGATTACGTTTTTGAGGATAATAACATTGATGATTCTGTGGTAATGGATTTGTTTTGCGGAACAGGGACTATTGGTCAATTGGTAGCATCAAAAACAAACAGTAAAGTTATTGGTGTTGATATTGTTGAGGAAGCAATAGAAAATGCTAAAGAAAATGCCAAAACAAACGGAATTGATAATGTAGAATTTTATGCTGCCGATGTCAATAAATTTTTAACCGAATTCCCTGAATATCAGAATAAAATAGGAACAATTATTTTAGATCCTCCAAGAGCTGGAATTTCTAAAAAAGCATTAAAACGTGTGGTAGAATTAAACGCAAAAAAAATTGTTTATGTCAGTTGTAATCCTTCTACGCAAGCAAGAGATATGGAGATTTTATTTGAAGCTGGGTACGAATTAAAGAAACTAAGTTTAGTAGATCAGTTTCCGCATACAGCACATATTGAGGCGGTTGCTTTATTTATAAAAAATTAGTTTATAATCTTTGGTTTTAAGTGTCTAGAAATTTTTACGTCAAATTCTAAACACAAAATACTACTCACAAAACACTTATTAAATGAAACAAGAAATACACAAAACTATAGAAGTATTAAAAGCTGGAGGAATCATCCTTTATCCTACTGATACTGTTTGGGGAATTGGCTGTGATGCAACCAACGAAAAGGCTGTCCAAAAAATTTACAAACTGAAACAACGTTCAGATGCTAAAAGTTTAATTATTATCGTAGCAAATGATAGGATGCTAAATTATCACGTAAAAGATGTTCCTGAATTGGCTTGGGATATTATTGATATTTCAAAAAAGCCAACAACAATTATCTATACTGAAGGAAATCATTTAGCCGATAATGTAATGGCAGAAGACAACAGCATTGCTATTAGAATGATTAAAGAAGGTTTTGCCCATCAACTTGCTTTCAACTTTCGCAAACCTATTGTTTCTACCTCTGCAAACATTAGTGAATCTTCTACTCCATCTTCTTTTAATGAGATTTCTAACGAAATTAAAAATAATGTGGATTTTATTGTTGATGTTAAATTTAATACTGGAAATAAAAAACCTTCATCACTAATGAAGTTAGGTTTGTATGGAGAAATTAAAATCCTAAGGTCTTAACATTCACCAATATCTAATTTTATTAATACGTATTTTTACTGAAATTTACTAAGTATTTATCATTATTTGAAACGTTCTTATACTTAATTCGTATTTTGCAGTAAACTACTCAGACATGATAAAAAAAATACAACTACTATTTTTCACTTTTTTATTTTTAGGTATTATTACTTCTCAAGCAGCAAACCGATACTGGATATCTTCTGTTGCAAGTAACTGGAACAATACAGCAAATTGGTCAACAATAAGTGGAGGTGCTGGAGGTTCTTCTATTCCTGTTGCTGCTGATGATGTTTTTTTTAACACTAATGGACTAGGGAATTGTTTAATTGATATTACCGTAACTATTGATGCTATAAATATTAATACAGCTTATACTGGAATAATAGATCTTAATGGAAATTCTTTTAGTATTACAGGAGCAGTTAATAACGAATTTGCTGGTGGAACAATTAATGATACTCCTGGCACAAGCTCTTTAACAATCAATTCTACTGCAAGAACAAGGTTTTTAGGCACCACTTTTGGAACAATTGTTAATGCAGTTTCAGCAAGGTTATACTTGAATGGGAGTATATTTAATACCGCTAGTTCGTTTACAAAAAATGGGGCAGGAAATGATGCTAGTACAGGAGGGAATATTTTTAACTCAACTGTTTCGATAAATAATACATCGGTTAACTATTTTCTATTAAGTAATACAAACCCCGATATTTTTAATGGAGATTTAACAGTTACAAATTCTGGAACAGATATAATTTATTTAGCTCATAACAGTGTTGGGAATCAATTTAATGGGAATATTATTCTAAATGCTCCTTCAGGTAATGGCATAAGGTTTGGGCAAGGAGCCTTAGGGAGTTCTACTTTAGCTACTACTAAAACAATAACTATTGGAGGGGGTGGTTTTTCTAGCGGGTCCCTTAGAGTTAGAGGACTTACTCAAACTGGCACCACAGCACAGACAGTAACTCTTACAGGTACAGCCCTTCTTTATTTAGAACAAAATTCAACATGGAATGGAAATATAAGTTTTGTAGCTCCGCGAATCTTCATTAGAGAAACAACCTTTAATGGAACTGCAACTATAACAAAAACAGGAAATTCTAATGATGGAAGCTATGGAGGAAATATTTTTAATTTAACCACTACAATTATTAATAATGGAAGCGGTCACATTTACTTTGCTCAAAATAGCTTTGATCTTTTTAATGATGATGTCACTCTTATCGTTAGTAATACAGGAAGGCTATATCTTTCTCATATAGCAAATGGTACAGCTTTTAATGGAAATATCTTTTTAAACTACATTACTAATGCCAATATTTACATTGGAAATAATTCTGGGACTAGCAGTATTGCCAATTCTAAAACAATTAGTGTTATTGGTGCTGGAGCATCTGGATGTGGAAGTCTAGTATTAGAGGAATTTACTCAAATTGGTGCTACAGCACAAGGAATTACGATGAATGGTACTGGAACTTTAATAATTGGTCCGAATTCAACATTTAATGCTAATATTTTCACATCTTCTCCAGGTTTATTAATACAACAATCTACATTTAATGGTACTGTTAGTTTTGATAAAACAGGTGTTTCAGGCAACACATCTTATGGCGGAAACACTTATAACGCAGCTACAACAATAATTAATAGTGGTTCAAACTACTTGAGATTAGCAGGAACTTTAGGAAATATTTACAACTCAATTACAACTTTTTCATCAACAGGTTCTAATTTAATTGAACCAGCTAGAGTAGGAAATTCCGTTTTTAATGATAATTTATTTTTTAATTCAACGACAACATCTACCGGCATTCGTTTTGGTAGCGGAGGTGGTACAGCTATTTTAGCTACAACTAAAACTGTAAATTTAGGCGGAAGTGGTTTTTCTACTGGTGAATTAAGGTTTAGAAACTTTACACAAACTGGAAATACTACTCAAGCTTTAACACTAACAGGAACAGGTTATTTTTACAATTATGATGCTAACTGGGGAGGTGATGTAACGTTTATTGCTCCTAGAATAACAACTAGAGGAACATTATACAACAGAACAGCTTACCTTGAAAAAACAGGTGCAATAAATGATCAGTCTACTGGAGGAAATACCTTTACCATGAATGCTGATTTTGTAAATAGTGGTAGTGGTTATTTTCTGATAGGGAATGGCACATTTGATACTTACTCTGCCAATGTTACCTTAACCAACTCTGGTACTGATCACATGTATTTTGCGTACAATGGATTAGGGCATATTGTTACAGGTAATTTAACTGTTACTAATTCTGCTACTGGGACAAACAATTATATCTACCTCTCAAATAATACAACTACAGATTTAATTGTAAACGGAAGCACAACTATTAATAATACTGGTACTGCTACAGGAAATACAATTTATGTTGGAAACAATGGCGATATTATTTTTAATGGAACAGTTGACTTAAATAATATTGGATCAGGTGCTAATTCTGAAATTTTTTGCAACCTAGGTGCCAATAGTCTCAATTTATACAATGAAAACATTATTGTTACTTCTACCAACGCTGACGGAATTAGGTTTGGCCAAAATGGAGGATCATCTACTCTGTCAACAGGAAAAACAATTACTGTTGGTGGCAGTGGGTTTACTTCTGGTGAATTAAGATTAAGAAACTTTACACAAGTTGGAAACACCTCACAAACATTAACACTAACTGGAAATGGATATTTATACAATTATGATGCTAATTGGGGAGGTGATATTACTTTTATCGCCCCAAGAAATAGAACAAGAGGAACCTTATATAACAGAACAGCATACATAGAAAAAACAGGCGCGGGTAATGATCCTTCTGAAGGAGGGAATACTTTTACCATGGATGCTGATTTTGTAAACAGTGGTAGTGGTTATTTTCTAATGGGAAATGGTACGTTTGATACCTACTCTGCTAATGTTACCCTT
>JAESTF010000209.1 GCA_016763795.1 Flavobacteriales bacterium | reverse complement strand
GGATCATCTGATTTGTCTTGGTAACTCAACTGAAATGATGCAGCTTTAGGAAGAATTCCACTTACAACAGCAAGACGATCTTTACCGGAAGTATTTTTACCAGAAGTATGAATAACTCTTGCATCAAAAATAAGTGCTTGTCCGGCTTTCAATCGAATTGGCTTCAAATAATTTTTAACCGTTTCCCTAATATTTGAAAATGGAGGCGAAAAAGAAACGCTTCGAAAAGGAGAAAACATAAGGTGTGTTTTTTCTACGAGCCAAAGAGCTCCATTTGTTTCATCCACATCCTGTAAAGGCATCCATACACTCAATGCTGAATATTTAAATTCATCAATCGCACTTGAATCTTGATGAATTGAAAATGCACTATTATCACCAGATAATTTATTGATAAAAAAATTCAGACTATTCTTATAATCTTTAAAATACTTCGATAGATGAGGTGATAAAATGGTGTCAATTTTTTCATGAATACGTTTTCTATAAGCAGTATCTTTAGAGTACACAGAATAAAACATACCTCCCTTGGTACTTTCTATTTGATGTTCACTATTGTAAACTCCAAGAAGCGCTGATAATTCCTCAGGAGCTATAAAATCAACTACAGCATAACCATTTTCTTCAATGTTATTTTGTAAATCTTTATTTTTAAAGATTGTAAATGGTGCCGGTTTCCAGTTTAATGGATGTTTATATTCTTTCATTATTTGAGTAATCGATTAATTATTTTCTGTATCCAATTGCTTGAATTATTCATACTACCAGCGGTATGATTTTCTGGTTGATTTGCTAATTTAATTTTAAGAAGCAGTTCATCTTGTGTCAATCCTTTAAATTCAAAATTATGCTGGCTTCCTTTAATTTTTGGTTTTTCAATTCTGTTGGCTGCATAATCTATGTAAAAGTCAGGGGTTGTTTTGAATTGTTCTAACTGGTTAGTTGATTTGTCTAAATAATGATAAAGTAATCCTGAATCTTTTGGGGTGAGTGTTAATCCTAAACAAACTCTAGATTTATCAGTTCTATTTTGTTTCGACCCATGTATCAAACCATGAAAAAAGAATATTGCTTCTCCTGCTTTCATAGGTATAGAGGTCATGTTTTTTTCTATTAATTCTTGATGTTCTCTATATATATCAGGGGTTCCAGAGCCTCGAATTGTCTCAGTAAATTGGTGACTTCCTTTTAATATGGTTAGGTTTCCATTTGTATCATTAACATCATCCAAGGGGCACCACATATTAATACTCCATTTTTCCTTTTCATTTACAAAAGACCAATCTTGATGAGGGGGAAGATGTCCTTTGTCTGTAGGAGGTTTTACAACAAATAGACCGCCAAAAGCATCGTAATTTTTAAAAATAGTTGCCATTTTTTGTTCAAAAATGCTAATAATGGATTTTTCTACTTCCTCTTTATACTCAATACGAGTATCAAAATATGATTTATAAAACTCATCAGGGCTTTTTGGATGCCACTTTTTATACAAGGATTTAAAAGATGTGATGTCATTTTCATCCAAAAAAGGGAGAACAATATATCCATATTTCACCATTTCCCTATCTAAAACAGGATCATAAAACATATTTACAGGATTCTCATTCAACATGATTTTATTTATTTAATCTAAATGTTTTTCAAATTCCCATTCTAATTGGGGGCTGATTAAGGTACTGATTTCCTTTTCAAATTTATTATCAGGATCTAGAGAAATCTTAAACCGAACTACATTTGGTATTTCTTCTATAACCATAACAGTATTTTTAGATATAACTAAGCCAAGAGTATAGATACCTCTACTTAATAAATTTTTAGGAATAATACATTTAGTACGATATTTTCCAATGGGCAAATCGTTCGTGATATAATCTGGACGTAATACATAAGAGTCCATAAAAACACGTTGGTTATTCATATTCATTAAATACCAATTAATTTCAATAGAGTCTTTCGAAAGTAATTTATGAAATGATAAATTAATAGCTATTTCATTTTTATTGTAAATTGGAGCTTCAGAATCTTTATTGTCGCTGTTTAATTCTATGTGATCGATTTTTATAAGAGTTGTTTTTAAGTTATTAAAATCAAATAAATATGTTATAGGTTTAATGTCAATAACGGTTACTGGTTTTTCACCTACTTTACTATCGGGTTTAGAAGCTGTTTTTTCAAGGTACTTCTCAATAATGTCAAGAGGAATACCAGTACCTTCAATTTTACCGTTTTCTAACAGGATACATCGAGTTGCGTACTCAATGAGTGGTTCTAGGTTGTGACTTACTAAAATAATGGCAGTTCCTCTTGAGGAAAGTTCTTTAATCTTTATATTACATTTTCTTCTAAAATCAACATCACCAACTGCTAAAACCTCATCTAATAAAAGGATGTCAATATCAGTATGAAAAGCAATAGAAAATGCTAATCGAAGATACATACCACTTGAATATTGTTTCACAGGCATTTCCATATAATCTTCTAAACCACTAAAAGTAACAATATCATGATAGCGTTCTTTAATTTCCTTTTTAGAAACATTCAGTAGGCTACTAACAAGAGAAACATTCTCTCTACCTGATAAGTCGGGGTGAAAACCTGTTCCAATATCAATAATTGATGTTAATTGACCTTCGTATTCGATTATTCCTGAAGTAGGCGCAGTGATTTCGCTGAGTACTTTTAGTAGAGTACTTTTTCCAGCTCCATTTTTCCCAATAATACCTAATATTTCTCCTTTTTCTAATTCAAATGAAACGTCATTTAATGCCCAAATAATTTCATTTTCTTTTGGTTGAGAACAGATTTTTTGTAATTGATGAAAGAATCCACTATTCTTTTCATTCTTTTTTAAGAAGGATTTAGATAAGTTTTTAACCGTTAATATGGTATTGTTATTTGGCATTTTTAGTTTACAACTCTTCTTGTTTTTTATTATGAACTTGCATTTGATATAAATTCTGTAAAAAATACCTACTGTTTCCGTATTCTAAGGCATTCCAAGGCTTGTAACATTTGATTTCGAAAAAATCGACCGGAAAAATATAGTCTTGCAAGCTTTCAATTTTATTTATTCCTGTTAACTCCTGAAAATCGTTAGATATTGTTAAGTTTTCAAAATCTTCAAGTGGTAAGTCAATTGTTTTGACTAAAGCAACAATGTATCCCTTTTTTCTTAAATAGTGAAGCGTCTTGTATAAATCTGCAACATTATAGTGGTAAGCATCATTTATATTTTTAATCTCTTTTTGTATAGCTGATTCAAGAGATGGAATAGCTGCTTCTTTAATAAAGAGGTCTTTAATGTAAAGTGTGCCACCAGGTTTTAACATGCCCCAGGTAGAATTGATTACTTTTTCATGATCATGGGCATGACCAAAAGACTCTAAAAAATAAACGGCATCAAAGCTGTCAGACTCATAATAATCTTCTAATTGATGATAATCTCCGTGGGTAACATTAATTTCCCCTTCTAAGCCTTCTTTTTTAATGTATTCGTTTGATTTTTTTTGTTGTTCCTCGGAGATAGTTAATGCTTCAACTATTACGTCAGCTTTTTTTGCAAAATATCGGGCAGGACCACAAACACCACATCCCGCATCTAAAATTCGTTGACCGCTCTTTAGTTCAATACTTTCAATTTGATAATCTAATAATTTTGTTACATCTTTAGTTCTAAAGGCTTGTATCACTTCTCCATAGACTTTTATGAAATTGTCATTTTGTTTATTGTAAAATTCTCCAACACTTTTCGAGGAGTTATTTTTGACTTCAGTTGTATTGACCTTCTTTTTAACTTCTTTTTTTCTGAAAAAAAAGAATAGAAAAATACCATTGAGAATAAGAGAAAGAAAAAACAACATGTGCCAATATTGCATATAGTAAAATTATTATCTGTTTACCCCAAATGTAACTGAATTGTTATTCTTAACAAAGAGAGGACGTCTTTTAATTCAATATTTAAGTGTAGGTATAAGGCTTTCTTCTTTTTTTCTGAGAGCTGGAAGGGTCCTTACAATTAATAAATTAAATCTCAGTAGTTGACTATTGTATTTTGTGAGTAGATGAAGTATCATTTTTTTGATTTAAAGAATTTTATAATTATAGAGGCAATTGATTTGTTTTTTTTTAAAAGGATTATCTAAGTAAACTTGCTGAAAACTTTCCTTGTTTAAGAATTCTATTGTGTGTAGAATTGTTCTGGTTTTAGTTAATCCTTGAGGCCCTCTTTCAGGGTTGTTGTTAAAGAAAAAATCTAAGTTAGAGATATACTCTTCAACG
>JAESTF010000208.1 GCA_016763795.1 Flavobacteriales bacterium | reverse complement strand
GTAAAGTACTAATTTACAAATTCTTTATCTCTCTGTTTCAAATAGTTATAAAAATCTATTAACAATTAATTTATGAATATAAGTTTATGCATAATTACTACCTTTGAATTTTACTAAACTATGCCATTTAACATTGTATTAATAGAACCCGAAATACCTAATAACACAGGTAATATTGGTCGTTTAAGCTTAGCTACAGGTAGTAATTTACATTTGGTAAAACCTTTTGGTTTTGAGATAACAGATGCTCGTTTAAAACGTGCTGGCTTAGATTATTGGCAACACATCAATGTTTTTTATTATGATAATATAGAAGACTTTTACACCAAAAATTCAACAGCCAACATGGTTTACTTTTCAAGTCATGGCGAAAAATCACATTGGGAGATAGATTTTGAAGATAATATGTTTTTTGTTTTTGGAAAAGAATCTGTTGGTTTATCAGAAAACATAACAGCAGAGAATAAAGAAGATACATATAAAATACCTTTGTACAGCGAACACATCAGAAGCTTAAATTTAGCAAATGCTGTTGCTGTTGTAACTTATGAAGGATTGAGAAAATTACATATCAAATAATAATATTATGGAGATTAAAGGTTCAAAAATTTTAATTACTGGAGGTACTTCAGGAATTGGAAAAGAAACAGCGAAACAACTTATTATAAGAGGTGCTAAAGTTGTTATAACGGGTAGAGATAAAGAGAAATTAAACAAGGTAGCTCAAGAAATTGGAGCTATTCCCCTACTCTTTGATATTTCAGATTTAGAATCTATAGCTACCAAAGCACAGGAAACAATTGAATTATTAGGCGGAAAAATTGATACACTAATTAATAATGCGGGAATTGGTGTTTTCCCTAAATTGGGAGACATAACTATTAAAGATTTAGAGTCAGTTTATGCTACCAATGTTTTCGGTTTAACATTGCTAACACAAGAAATTGTAAAACCATTTATTGCTCAAGAATATGGTAACATTATCAATATTGGTTCTACAGCAGCTTTAAAAGGTTTTGAAAGAGGGACAGTTTATGCAGCATCTAAATTTGCTGTTAGAGGAATTACTCAATCCTGGCAAGCAGAATTAAGAAAACATAATATTAGAGTTTGTTTGGTAAACCCGAGCGAAGTAACCACTGCTTTTGCAGTTGAAGATAGAGTTGAAAGAGATGAAGAAAATAAGAAATTAGGTACAGAAGAAATAGCTCATACTATTATTGCTACATTAGAAATGCGAGATAAAGGGTTTATTCCGGAAGTTACCGTTTGGGCAACCAATCCTTTTTAAATTTTATTTTTTCTAAATCATCAGTTCTAGTATTTTGATGCAAATCGAGATACTAGAACTGACAATGTTTACTTTTGTTCTGTGAAAACACCTAAAAAACATCCTAAAATAAAATCTAACTTACACCCAAAAAGTAAGCATAGAGAGCGTTATAATTTTAAAGAACTGATTAATAGTCATTCTGAATTGGCTGAATTTGTTAAGAAGAATGATTACGGAGATGAATCAATTGATTTCTTTAATCCAGAAGCAGTAAAAGCATTAAATACCTCTCTATTAAAACACTTTTATAATATTAATTATTGGGAAATACCTGAAAATTACTTATGCCCTCCTATTCCTGGAAGAGCGGATTATATCCATCATATTGCACAATTATTAGGGGAAAGTAATTACGGAAACACTCCAATAGGTAATAAAATTAAATGTTTAGATATTGGTGTTGGTGCAAATTGTATTTATCCGATTATTGGTACTCACGAATACGGGTGGTCATTTATTGGTTCTGACATTGATGCTATTGCGATTAAAAATTCAACAGAAATTGTGATTAAGAACGAAGAACTTGAAAATAATATTGAATTTAGACTACAAGCTAATCCCAAAGATATTTTTTACGGTATAATTAGAAAAGACGAACGAATTGATATTGCCATTTGCAATCCTCCTTTCCATGCATCTGCAGCAGAAGCTAATGCCGGAACTCAACGAAAGCTGAGAAATCTTAAAGGGGAAAACAGTACTGATGAAATCATCAAAAATTTTGGAGGTCAAAATTCCGAATTATGGTGCGATGGTGGCGAAAATAAATTTGTAAGAAACATGATTAGAGAAAGTAAGAAGTTTTCTGAAACTTGTTTTTGGTTTACAACACTTGTTTCTAAACAAAGCAATCTTAAAAGCATTTATAAAACGTTAGAAAACGAAAAGGCTGTTGAAGTAAAAACAATACCTATGGGACAAGGAAATAAAACAAGCCGTATTGTTGCTTGGACTTTTCTAAGCATTGCAGAACAAAAAGACTGGAGAAACACAACATGGAACAAGTAATTAAACAATTTTATGAAGCATTTAAGAATTTAGATGCTGAAAAAATGGCAGAATGTTATCATAACGAAATAGTATTTGAAGATCCTGCTTTTGGTATTCTAAAAGGAGCAAAAGCTAAAACTATGTGGAAGATGTTATGTGAAAGCCAGAAAGGAAAAGATTTTGTAGTCACTTATTCTAATATTAACAGTAATAGTGCAAATTGGGAAGCACGTTATTTTTTTAGCCAAACTGGTAGAAAAGTACATAATGTAATTTCTGCTAGATTTGAATTTAAAGATGGTTTAATCATCAAACACACAGATGATTTTGATTTACATAAATGGGCCAAACAAGCTCTTGGTTTTAAAGGTGCTTTATTGGGAGGCACTTCTTTTTTTAAGAAGAAACTAAACAAGCAGACTAATAATTTATTATTAAAATTCGAAGCGAAAAACGCTTAATCAACACTCAGGAACTGCTACAGAAATATTTACAGCTAAACCACCTTCAGAAGTTTCTTTGAACTTATCACTCATTGCAGCAGCAGTTTCTTTCATTGTTTTAATGACTTGATCTAAGCTTACTTTAGCTTCATCAGGATTGCCTGATAGTGCAATTTGAGAAGCTGTAATTGCTTTCATTGCTCCCATTGTATTTCTTTCAATACAAGGAATTTGAACTAAACCCATAATTGGATCACATGTTAAGCCTAAATGATGTTCCATCGCAATTTCTGCAGCCTGTAATACTTGTTTAGAACTTCCTCCCATACAATGTGTTAACCCTGCTGCAGCCATTGCAGAAGAAACTCCTATCTCTGCTTGACATCCACCCATTGCAGCAGAAATAGTAGAGCCTTTTTTAAACAAAGAACCTATTTCTCCTGCTACTAAAATAAATTCTTTTACAGCATCTTTTTTAGTTTCAGAAAAACATAACATGTACATTAATACTGCAGGTATAACTCCTGCGGCACCATTTGTAGGAGCAGTAACAATTCTGCCAAAAGATGCATTTTCTTCATTAACAGCCAATGCAAAACAGCTTACCCATTTGGTAACATTAGAAAAAGAATGATTACAAACCTTTATGGCCTCCATCCATTCATTTGCGTTAGCATATTGTTTATCCTCAATTAAGTCTACATTAATATTAAAAGCTCTTCTAATAACATTTAAGCCGCCTGGTAATGTTCCATTTTTATGACAGCCATTATAAATTGAAGCTTTCATCTCGTGCCATAACTCATTAATATTTGTATCTATTTCGCGTTCAGATTTTAATGCTAATTCATTTTGATACACTATATCAAAAACACTCAAGCTTTCAGCTTCCATGTATTTTAATAAATCTTTTTCTGAGGCTATCGGAAACGGAAACTTGGTCTGGTTATGACTTTTTTCTCGCTCTCCTTCTTGCACCACAAAACCTCCTCCTATCGAATAGTAAGTCTCTTCAACTGTTTTTTCATTTTTAAAATGAGCAACTAAAGTCATTCCGTTCGGATGAAACGGAAGCTTTTCATTATTAAATTCAATGTCTTTTATAGGATCAAAACTTACTTTTTTAACTCCATTAATAAGCAACTCTTTAGTTTCATTAATTTCAGAAATATAATTTTCTATTTCCTCCACAGCTATAGTTTTTGCATCATAACCGGCTAATCCAAGTTGGACTGCAATATCAGTTCCATGCCCTTTACCTGTTTTAGATAAGGACCCATATAACTTCACCTTGATAGAGTTAAGTTCTTCTAAATTTATTTTTTCTAAAAATAGTTGTGCAGCAACCCAAGGTCCCATTGTATGAGAACTAGAAGGGCCTACTCCTATTTTAAAAATATCGAAAACACTTATTTGTTCCATTCTTAGTTTGAATTTACAAGTTCACAAATATCAAATTAAATCTTATCAAATTTCATTTTTGTTTAAAAAAAATAATGTAGACAATAAGTATTTTGAATTGTTCGTTTATAGGTCAAATCACTGACCTAAAACCCTGAAAATGAATAAGAAAATGATTTCAATCACTTTGCTTACAGCCTTATACAGTATTCTGTTTTACGAGCAACATATAGGAATTAACTTCTTGTTATTTACAATTTCTATGCTTTTGTTATTTTTCTTTCAGGATAAAGAAGCATTTAAAAATAAAAGTGTGTTGTTTTTGAGTTTTGGAGCTATTTTCTCGGCTTCTTTTGCAGCTGTTCATGGTTCTTATTTATCGCTTTGGGCTACAGTAATTTCGTTAATGGTTATTCCTGGTGTTATAATTAATAAGCGTTCTAATATTTTATTGGATTTTATTACCACGCTTGTAAATATTTCAGCATCTGCTGTTTTTATGATTCTTGAAATGGTAGAGTCTGGAAAAGATGGAAAAGGGAAAGGCTTTTTACGATTACTAAAATACCTTGTTCCACTAATTTTTATTGTTGCTTTCTTTTTTATTTATCGCTCAATGAATCCTCTTTTTGAAAAAGTAACACAAGAAATGGCTGATTTAGTTAGCCTAGGATATGTCTTTTTTACTTTAGGAGGTTTTACTTTAGTTTATAGCGTTTATAAGCAAAAAAGAGCTAATGAGATTGATCGATGGGAAAAGAACTGGTTATTAAATATTCTTGAATCGGATGTTGAAAATCCTAAATGGAATGAAGCAATTGCATTTATTTTTCTTTTTATTGCCTTAAACCTTATGTTGCTCTCTGTTAATGTGATGGATATAAACTACCTATATTTAGGCAATGGAATGCCAGATGATATAACACACAAACAATTTTTACATAAAGGAGTTGGCATGCTCATAACTTCCATTTTATTAGGAATTTCATTACTCCTCTTCTTTTTTAGAGGAACACTTAATTTTTCGAAAAATAAAATAATAATAAAACTTCTAGCTTTCTTTTGGGTTGCTCAAAATCTATTTATGATTCTTTCTACCATGCTAAGAAACAATATTTATGTAAATGATGCATTATTAAGTTATAAGAGAATTGGAGTTTATTTTTGGTTATTATTCGCATTAATTGGGTTAATTACATTACTCATTAAGCTCCATAAAAACAAAACGGTATGGTTTTTAGCCCGACATAATTTTACCGTTATTTTTATTGTTCTTGTTGCAAGTTCTGCTTTTGATTGGGACATGATTATTTCAGATTTTAATATCAATAGAGCAAAACAAGAAGTAGAAATATCTTCTTATGATAAAAAGTATATGCTTAGTCTTTCTGAAGGAAACATTCTTGATTTATACTCAATTAAGAATATAGAAGGTTTTGAAGTTGACTCTGCATATTCGCATGTCTATTATAGAGATTATTACGAATCAAATAGTAATTGGTTAGATTCTAAAGTTTTTGATTTTTTAGAAAAAGATGCCGATTCAGATTGGCGTTCTTATTCTGTTAGAAGAAAACGAGTCAGAAAAGATCTTGAAAAATTGTATCAGGATGGTCAATTAAATTCTTTTGAGTTACAAAATCATTACGTTAAATCTTTAAAACCTCTTTTTGATTTTAAGACTCTTATTAAGTTAGATGTAAGTAATAGTAGCTTTAATTCTGCGAATCAAATAGCTGGGTTAAATGAAATGAATCAATTAAATAGTCTCGATTTAAGTGAAAATTACATTCATAATTTAGACACTTTATCAGAAAACAAGAACCTTAAGCAGTTATTTTTAGGTACAAATGAATTAAAAAACTTATCATTTTTAAAAAATGTTAAAAATCTTGATAATCTAAATTTAGATAAAAACCCTTTACATAATATTGAACAACTTTCAACGCTTAAAAAGCTGAAAGAATTATCATTAAATAAAATGACAACTAAAATTGGAAAATTGCCTGAACTCAATAAGCTAGAAAAATTATCATTTTCAGAATCTAAGAAAACGGTTAAATACTCATTAGGATTTCTAAAGGAGTTACCTGAGCTAAGGGAAATTAACTTATCCCATAATGACTTATCTAATTTAAACTTATTATTAACTAAAACTACAGAATCTAAGACTCCTAAATTAACTCTACTTAATATTAGTTCTAATCATTTTACAAGCCTTTATAATATTGATAAATTTGATAAATTAGAAACTTTATATCTAAGTAATAATAAAATATATAATGGCAATGTTTTAAAAGAATTAAAGCAGCTCAAAAGTCTCTATATTAATGACACAAAGATAAGCGATATTCAATTTTTTAGCTCACAAAAACAGCTAATTGATTTGAATTTAGCGAACAATAACATTATTCATTTTTTACCAATATCAAATCTAAATCAGTTATCCTATTTAAATTTATCTGGCACTAATTTTAATGATCTAGATTTAATTAAGTCAACTTCTACTATACAGTCGCTTCATTTAACTGATTGTAAAATTAAAAATTGGAATTTTATTAGTTCATTTATAAGTTTAACAGATGTTTCAGTTTCATTTATTAAAAAAGAAGATATTAAATATCTAAAAAAAATAAAAACGTTAAAGTCTATTAATATTACGAATACTGAAGAAGCTACAATTGAATTATTAAAGAAAGAATTACCTAACGTTGATGTGTACTAAACAATATAAATCAGCTAAATACGTTTAACTAGCAAATCACAATTAATGTTTATTGAATTAGAAAAATAATCCATTTATGGCGTAGATTTTTATTGCCTAAAATTAAAGATGCTTATGACCAAATAATTACCAAACCTTTAATGCCATACCTATCATGAAAACTATAAAGCCAATTTTATGTTCATTAATTTTTCTATTATTCCTCCCTTCTATTAATGCTCAGATTTCAACAAATAAAGACATCGCTATCCTTCTTAAAAAATCAGAAAAAGATTCTATTGCAAAAATTGAACGGTTAGCGGCTTTAGGGTTTCATAAATTAATTAATGAATACAGACAAAGTAAAAACCTTTCAGTTATCAGTTGGGATGAAACGCTTTGGATAGCAACAAAAAATCATAATGCATGGATGGCTGAAGCAGATATACTCTCCCATAACCAATATAAAAAGAATAAATATTATACTGGGTCTGGTCCAGGAGATCGTTTTAATTACGCTGCTGGAGGAAATTCTCCTAATGGTTGGTCGGGCGAAAATGCACTTTACAACTATAGTGCTTACGGAAAAAGTATAAAAGAGATAGCCCAAAATATAGCTTTCCGTTCATTTAAACAATGGAAAAACTCTCCCGGACATAACCGAAACATGCTGAGAAAAGGTCATGTATCCCATGGTACAGCGTTTAAAATTACTAACGATAAAGTTTGGGGTACAGATTTATTCTCATCCAATAATGCACCATATGATTTTAATAATTCGACTCCATTATATACCAAAACAAAAAAGAAGAGAAGCAAACGGTTTAGTACGTTTAAAACTAAACGTATTTTAACTACTCAGGTATTAAAAGAGTTAAGTATAAAAATTAAAAAGAGTAAAAATAGCGAAGCAAAAGAAAAGGTAGAAAGACTTCTTAGTAAAAGGTTTAAAAATAAAAATGGTGTTTTATATTCAAAAAAAACAGCTGCTAAATCTAGAGGAATTTTTAAGTTCTTTTCAAAAAATAAAAATACCTATGCTTTAGTTATAGAAAAAATGTGGATGATTTTGATATTACTACAGTAACCCAACAACTAATTACTTTAATAAAAGAAAATCAATCATTAAACAGAAAAGGAAAAATAGATTTAAGTATCGCCCTAAGAAAGCGAAAAGAAGTAATTAGATTAACTTTAGTTAGTATTTTCTATCAACCAAAATCAAGGTTAAATGTTTTTTGAAAAACTAAGCTAAATAAACTTTCATCTCTTTAATCAGTTTATCTTTCAATACCTTAAATTCTGTTTTGTTTAAGCTGTGCTCAACTTCTTGTACTACCAAACTTAAAAATTCTTTATGTAGCGTGTTTGACTCTTCTTTTTTACTACAAATGATTGCTTTAATAGTTTCTTTATCCTCTAACCCTATCAAATCTTTATACTTATAAATTTCATTCAATTCAAAAAGGCTGCTACGGTTATCTACTGTTTCCATAATAAAAAATTTAGTCCTATAAATATAATGTTATTTTCTAAAAACACACCATAGAACCTCTTCATTTTATTATTTTTGAGACAATAATTATGGAAAAAGAACTTATCGTTTGTCGTACATCGGAGCAGTTTAGCTTGGCTAAAAAACTCACTATTGATTATATGAATTGGTTGGGTGTCGATTTATATTATCAAGGAATTGATAAAGAACACGATACTTTTCATATAATGTATAATTATCCCGAAGGGTGTTTTATTTATATCTTGATTAATGATGAACTTGCAGGTGGAGTTGGTGTTAGGCGATTAGAAGATAATATTTGTGAAATGAAACGCTTATACGTTTACGATAAATTTAAAGGAGATAAACTAGGTCTCTTTTTATGCAATAAACTTATTGAAATTGCGAAAGAGTTAGGGTATCAAAAAATGCGATTAGATACACTCCCAACACTTAAGAATGCATTACAACTTTATAGCGATTTAGGTTTTTATAAAATTCCTAAATATTATAATAATCCTGATGAACGAGTTGTTTATTTAGAAATAGACTTCCAAAATAAAGCTTAACATATCCACAATAGTATATTAAAAACTAAGTTTCGCTCCTATTCCCATCATTCTATTTCTTGGTATTTTTGCTCACAATGAAACAACTACTATTATTAATTGGCATTTGTATTTTTATTACAAATTCCTACGCAATTAGCTTTACAGATAAAGATACGGTAACCGTTAAAACGGGAGATGTATTTTTAAAAAAAGAAAAAATAAAAAGCAGAGTTGGACCACTAATGGTTACCAACCTTAATTCTTTTATTGATTCAATTAACAGTACTATTCCTGATAGTATGCCTTTTTATGATTGGATTACGGATGATATTCACCAGAAAAAATTCAATTTTGGAAACATACAAGACACTGTAATAATTGTATTAAACGATAGTAATGATCATTACACCCCACCCTTTAAAGGGAATATAACTTCTAGTTTTGGAAAACGAAGGTGGCGTTATCATTATGGAATGGATATCGATTTAAATACAGGAGATACTGTTCGATCTGCATTTAACGGAAGAGTTAGAATTTCTACTTACAGTAAAACTTACGGAAACGTTGTTGTTGTAAGACATAACAATGGTTTAGAAACACTTTACGCTCACTTATCAAAACGATTGGTGAATATAGATTCTGTTATAACATCAGGAACTGTAGTTGGCTTAGGAGGAAATACTGGCAGATCTTTTGGAAGTCACTTACATTTTGAGGTGCGTTATTTTGATGAAGCATTAGATCCTAGAGATATTATCTCTTTTGAAAGCTATAAAACACATTACGATACACTTGCTATCTCTCAATGCAACTTTATGTACCGAGAAGAATTAAAGTTAATGAGTGCTATTGTTTGGCACCGAGTAAGAAGTGGAAATACATTAGGACATATTGCTCGTAAATATGGCACTTCTATTTCTAAAATTTGCCGTGTAAATGGTATTTCCAGAACTTCTATTTTACGTATCGGACAGCGATTAAGAGTTAGATAAAATCTAAAATAAATCTTTACACATGAAAAAACTAATAATTATAGCCCTTACCCTATTCCCTATTTTAAGCATTGCACAAGGTAAAGGATCTAAAAAAATAATGAATACTGATAGCATTGGCTATAATGAAGAGTATTATGTGATGAAGAAAAACCCTGGAGTTAAACATGGGCAATATCAAAAGCAAAAAAAGAAGAGCGGTATTGCTTTTGAAAAAGGGTTGTATAAAAATGGAAAACGTGATGGTAAATGGACCATTAAATTACAAGGTAACTCACGTGTTTATTCTACCGGTAATTATGTTACAGAAAAGAAGGTTGGGCAATGGACTTACTATTACAAAGGCTTAGTAGATCAAATTTATGACCATACAACTCATAAAATAATTACTTCTAAACGTGAAAAAGGAAAGCTCGATTACGTTGGGGGATTAACACTTATTCGCACTTTTATAGAAGAGAATTTAATTTATAATGAAAGCGCCAAAAAAAGAGGGATTAAAGGAAAAGTTTATGTTTCTTTTGATGTAAACAAAAAAGGAGAGGTACACAATGTAGTAATTACTAAAGGTGTACACGATTTATTAGATATAGAGGCTTTACGAGTGATTAGGCTTATTCCTTCTAACTGGGTATTACCAATGAAAGGTGGTTTTCCGACAAAAGGTTCTTTTGTTTGGGAAATTAATTTTGGATAGCGTTAGAAACGACCTTAGTAAGTTTCAAGTCTAAATTATTGCTCTTTTATACGGTATAAAATATAATTCAATTTCTTTTTTCGTTAGTTTTATTTTTCGATGAAAAAGATAATCGGAAAACAGGCTATTACTCACAATCTACATCAACACTACGATGAGATAAAATCGTACCACAAGAAAAAAGATTTTATCAACTCTTCATTTTACAGTTCTCATAAAAATGAGTTAAATAATGTTATTAATGGCTTAGAATGGGACAATACTATTTCTAAAGCTACTTTTAAAGATACCATTCGAGTTGTTTCTTGGAATATTGAGCGAGGAAAGCAACTAGATAACATTATTACTTTTTTTAAAGAAGATTCAGAACTTTCTAAAGCTGATATTATTCTGGCTATTGAATGTGATAACGGAATGGGAAGGACTGATAATAGAAATGTAACCAAAGAATTAGCGGAAGCATTGGGCATGAATTATTGTTTTGCTCCCTCCTACTTAGTTTTAGGAAAAGGTGCTATTGGAGAAACAACACATCAAACAAAAAATACAACTGCTTTACATGGAACAGCTATTTTATCTAAATATCCGATAGAATTGGCTCAAGGGATAGATGTGCCACCTGTAAAAGAAGTTTTTCATAGTTCAGAAAAGCGTTTGGGTTGTAAAAAAGGGCTGGTTGCTAAAATCAATTTAGGGAATAAATCTATCGCTTTAGGAGCAATTCACATTGATTTAAGTTCTACAGCAACAGATAGAGCAAATCAGCTTGAAGCTGTTTTAAAATCGTTACCTAAGACCGATATGCAAATAGTTGGTGGAGATTTTAATTGCTCTACATTTAATTCTCGTAAAAAAGGAGAGTTGTTTTTACAAATTATCAGCAAATTTATTACAGTAAAATTTAGTGGTATTATTGAGCATTACATGACTCCTGAACTTAAGTTTGACAAACCTTTATTTGATAAAATAATTGAGTTCGGATTTGATTTCGATTCCTTTAACGATAAAACTAAAGGGACTCTTTATTTCGATATTAATGATGAAATTACTCATGAAAAATCAAGTAAAATTTTACCTCCTTTTTTATTAAGAGATCTGAAAAGAAGGCTTCAACCTTGGAATGGTTGTGTGCCACTTAAATTAGATTGGATAGTTGGAAAAGATTGTATGGCAATTAATGCTCAAACAATAGAAAAACCAGAAGTAAATAAAGTATTACTCTCCGACCATAATCCTATTTGGGTAGATTTGAATGTAAATAAACCCTAAAACGAGCTTAGGGTGGTGGGGTTTCATGTCTGTGATAATTTTCCTTTCTATTAATTCAATTTCCTAATGCTGTTATGCAAAACTTGTTTTACTGCTTACCCAATTTACTTTAAGCCGTTTAATTATTTATCATTAACTTAGAATTTTATTCTACACCATATGGTAATACAACAAGTAGCTACAATTTTATTGATAAGTTTTTCTTCATTGATGACTGCCAACCAAGCAGAAAAAAAAGATGAAATTACCTGTTCTGAAAATGGATGCAAAGGCACTTACAGCGGACCAGAATTTGTTAATGGTTCTGATGTTGCTCACCAATTTTCTAACCACATGGCAAACAAGGTGGGTAGGCAATTAAAAGCTCTTTATGATAAAGGCATTTATGTTCAAGTAGATTTACCGAAGATAAAAATGACAACCAAAAACATGGATAACAGAGGGGATGTAATATATAGTTTAGAGATTCCTTTTATAAAAGTAGCAACTGCTTGCGATGCCTTTACTGCTTTTGATCATCGTGGTGGCTGGGGACATCGAATAAAAAAAGAAAATGTATTAGCTCATTTCAAAAATCAAAACAACTTAAAAATTATTGAATTAACCACTCCAGAAGGATTACAAGAATTTTGGATACAATGGAGACATCAAAGCAAACAAGCACAATGCAAATAACTTAACAATAAACAAATCCCAACTCTACTGAGTAATACTACAGTCCTTTTTTATGAAAATTGAAAAATGAATCGGTTCTAAGCTGTATTAGATCTTGTGCTTTTTGTTTTTTATAGTTGTATAACTCATCCTCTTCAGCAATATCATCATATACCCTATTCTGGATTGCTGCATCAGCCTTCAATAATTTATTAAATTCGTTTTCTTTTTGTAGAACTCTGTTTTCAACAGTCATTTCTGCTTCCTCAAACCTAAAATCATACTCTCCTTTTGGAGCAAGAAGTTTGGCTAAAATTGGTGAAGTTTCTATAGCTAAAAACAGTAAGAAAATAAAGAAAGAAGGCAACCAAGGTAATTTGTTTAATGCGTTTACCCTTGCCATTAAACCATCATAGTTGTCAATTATAGGTTGTGTATTACCCACTTTTGTTTTATACTCTCCTTTTAAAAGAGAAATCTTTGCTTCCGAAGCATCAATTTTAGTTTTATTATCCGTTTTAAGCAGTTGTAGCTCTTTGAGTAAAGCATCATGCTTTTCTCTTTTTTCTTTATAAACAGGTCCTTTTCCTAATTTTAAAGAGCCTTTTGTTCCCTCTGCTTCAGTAATATAAGTATTGTATAAGCTATTTACTTCTGCTTCTTTATTGGTTATTTCCGTTTGATTTGTTTTTATTTTTTGCTGTAACCCTTTTATTTCTGGCGCATATTGAGCTGCTATTTGATTTTGATTGTTTTGAGTTAACGTATTCTTTTCTTCCAAAAGCACTTGATTAATCTCTTTTTCAAATATTTTAAGTTCTAAAGGTTTAGCAATAACAATGGCAATAATAATTGCTAAAATAAGACGTGGAGAAGCCTGAATAAGTTCTTTAACAAAGCTATCTCTCTTTTTAATGGTAGAGACAATAAAGCGATCTAAATTAAAGATTAATAAGGCCCAAACTAAGCCAAAAGCTACAGCAGTAAACCAATTGTCAAATACCGTATAAAGTGCATAGCTAGCGGCTACAAAAGCCATAACAGCAGTAAAAAATACAGTAGCGCCTATACCGGCATATTTGTTTTGTTCACCTTTTGAACAGTTTTCGAGAATTGCTGTATCCGAACCGGAACAGAGAATGAAGAATTGCTTTAACATTTGCCTTTGAATTAAATGAATACCTGATATTAAACGGACACATGACTAGAAATATTTCAATGTGTCGTACTTAAGAACACAATGTTCTTATAAAACGATACCCAAATATACTCTGTAACGTTAAAAATAGCTCTACCGCTTGTACCATTTTATTTCTTTTAGCTACTTTAACATTCTCAAATTTAAAACATGAAAATACAAATTACTACCCTCCTATTTATTGTTTTGCTTTCAGCTTGTGCTGAAGAAGATCAAGAGCTTGTTATTGATCAAGTTATTGTACCTGTAGCTAAACAAATTGTTAATGAAGAAATGCAGGGAATAATAGATTCAGCTAATCTTAATGGTGCTATTTTAATTTATGATTTACAAGAAGATACCTATTACGCTAACAATTATGACTGGTGCAATGAAGGAAAGCTTCCGGCATCAACATTTAAAATTATCAATACTATTATTGGGTTAGAGTGTAATGTAATTGAGAGTGATAGTACCATTTTTAAATGGGACGGAAAAAAACAATGGAGTAAGAACTGGGAACAGGATTTAGTTTTAAATGATGCCTTTCATTATTCGTGTGTACCATGTTACCAAGGTGTGGCCCGACAGGTTGGAGTTAAACAGATGAACAAGTACATAACTAAACTGGCTTACGGAACTATGTTAATTGACTCTAGTAACCTTGATTTATTTTGGTTAGAAGGAGAATCTAAGATTAACCAGTTTGAGCAAATTGATTTTTTAAAACGTTTTTACCAAACTGAATTACCAATTACTAATAGAACCCACCAAATAATGAAAAAGTTAATGGTAATAGAAACAACCGATGCTTATACCATTAGTGGAAAAACTGGTTGGGCAATGAGAAATGGAAATGATAACGGTTGGTTTGTAGGTTATATAGAAACAAAAGACAAGGTCTATTTATTTGCGACTAATGTAGAACCGAAAAAAGATTTTGACATCAATACTTTTGCTAAGGTGAGAAAAGAAGTTACCTACAAGGCATTTCAATTATTAAACATTGCAACACCCAATTCTTAATTTCCGCAATCCTGATCTAGTTTATACTGAGCGTAGCCAAAGGAAAAAGTTATTTTATCAGTTACCTTTTTAGGGTTGTTTGTTTATCCGGATTGCTTGCTTTATTATTTTTAGTTATTTTGAGCCTTTAAAATTGAATTGAAAATATAATGCGAATAAAGAACACTAGTGTTCTTTATTCGGTTGTTACCCTTCATTAATGAATATGATAAGAATATTACTAATACTCATTTGCTTAACTTCATTTATTAGCTCGTTTGCTTGTATAAATGAATATAGGACATTGCTTTCTGGAAAAGTTATTGAAACAGACCCAACCAACGGAAAGATTTGGACAAAAGAAATTGATACTACTGAACTCAGGTTAAAAGCAGATAATCTATTTATTGCATATGAAAATTCAGGCTCATTAGAATCTTTTTCAGACTATGGTGCAGCCCTCATTTATCTTGGAGAGTTACAAAAAGCTAAATCCATATACGAGAAAATTGAGACCGAATCTCCAAATCTTTATTCAACAGCATCAAACCTTGGGACAATCTATGAACTGATTGGTAAACCGGACTCAGCATTAACTTGGATAAAAAAATCAATTGAATTGAATCCTAAATCACACAAAGGATCTGAATGGATTCATATAAAAATTCTAGAATTCAAAATTTCAGGATCAAATGATTATGAAAAATCAATTTTAGGTCTTGATTTTGGAATTAAATCAATTCCGTCAAACCCTAACAGTTACGAGCTCGAACAGTTACAAAGCCATATATGGCATCAACTTAGAGAACGTTCAAATTTTGTAAAACCTAAAAATAGAATTGTTGGAAATATATACTTTGACTTAGGAAATATTATCGCACAAACAAGAGATGTTCAAGCAGCTTTAGAAAGCTTTGAAGCGGCTAAAGAATATGGATTCGAATCGGAGTTAATGCATCAAAGGAATAAAGAATTTGAAATTCTTGCATTAAAAGCTAAGCCAAGCCAATTAAAAGAAGATACCAAAGACTTTATTCGTGATAATTTCAAAGTTTTATTTTGGTCAGGACTAGCTACAGTTTTATTTGCTATAATATTGTTTATTACCAGAATTGTAAAAAGAAGAAATAAAAGAACGAAAGGGTAACAATCTATATATAATATGCTTTGTTGCTAACATTTTAGCTTTGTGAAACTTGCTGAAGTTGTGCCATAATT
>JAESTF010000207.1 GCA_016763795.1 Flavobacteriales bacterium | reverse complement strand
TATTTGGCTTTTTATCAAATTAAAATGATTCTCTTTCTCACGTTCTTCTAATTTTTCTCCACAACAATAAATTGGTGTCAGATCATTTTTTAGTAACTGATTTACTTTTAATGCCAAATCAACATTCAGTTCTTTAAAACACTCCCTTCTCTCTGAATGTCCTACCAACACGTATTCAACCCCGGTTGATTTTATCATTGTAGCAGATAATTCACCTGTATAAGCACCAATCTGAAATTGTGATGAATTTTGAACACCAACTTCTATATTGCTTGATAAGGTTTCTTCTACAATATCTGTAACAAAAATTGAAGGAGGAATTACAATCAATTGAACTGAATTATCATAGGTCAAATCAATTATTTCTTTAACTAAATTAATAGCTTCAGAATGATTTTTATTCATTTTCCAATTCCCTGCAACTATTCTTTTTCTCATGGTTTTTTCGTTTTGAATATTCAACTCTCAGTTTATAACTTTATTAAAAACTAATTTTCAGTTACTTTACTCTAACTCTTGGATCTAGCAATCCGTAAGTAATATCTACCAAAATATTAACCACTACAAAAATAGTAGCTGTTAACAATACACCACCCATAATTATAGGCATATCGAATTTTTGTAAAGATTCGTATAAAACCCAACCTATTCCTTTCCATCCAAAAATAGACTCCACAAATAATGCCCCTGCTAATAAACTTGCAAACATCCCAGAAATAGCTGTCACTACAGGGTTTAATGCATTTTTAAGCGCATGTTTCACCACTACAGTTCTGTACTTCAACCCTTTTGCACTTGCTGTTCTAATATAGTCTTGTGACATAACATCTAACATAGAACTCCTTGTTAGCTGCATTATTGCAGATATTGGCCTTATTCCTAATGTAATTGCTGGAAGAATTAAATTCTTAAAAGATATCACATCATTTCCAAAATCATCAAATTCAAATAATGTTCCTGTCATGTTCAACCCTGTCCAATCAGACAATACATAACCGAAAAAATAAGCGATTAGTATCGCAGAGAAAAAGGAGGGTACTGACATCCCTAATATTGAAATAAACAATAATGTACGATCTATCCAGGTATCCTTATTTAACGCTCCAATTACACCAAATAACACCCCCAAAAATGCTGCTATTATAATTGAAGCCAATGCCAAAATTGCTGTTTCTAGCATATAATCTTGTAAAATTTCAGAGACTTTCCGTTTAGTTTGATACGATCTCCGTAAATAAGGGTATTTAATTACCGCTACGCTTGATGCTCCATATTTAAATAACTCTTTATAATCATACTTTTCTTTATCTAAATATAAATAATGCTCTTCATCAGTATCATGAAAAGAAATTGGCATCAAATCGTTGATATACATTACAAATTGTGTAGATAATGGTTTGTCTAATCCTAAATCTTTTTGAATTACTCTTAAAGACTCTTCATCTGCTCTTTGCCCCATCATTTGCCTAGCAGGGTCACCAGGTAAAACATTAAAAAGTAAGAATACAACGGTCACTACTCCAGCGAGCACTAAAAAACCATACATTATTCTCTTTATTATAAATTGAATCAAATCTTCTTTTTACTTTAAATATTCTTCTTTAATATCTTGATAACTAGGTAAATCATTCGCATTCCATTTACCTAGAATGTTTCCTTGCTTCATTAATATAATACCTGGATTTGCCCTAACTATTGTTTTTAATGTAATAGCATCACATGTATAAAAATCGAACATAGTCTGATTTTTATGCCTAAAGTTTTCTACATCATCATGCAAAGATGCTGTTAATCCAATAACATAACTACCATCTGCATTACATTTATCTACAAATGTATTTATCTTTTTCATTGATGATTCACTTGTTTTTTTAATGTCATAAGCTACATACATAAATATATAACCTGGCTCATTAAAATAATCAGCAGCATAATCATTACCATCATCTGCCATTATTGTAAAATCAGTAATAGTCGCTATATCGCCTTGTAAAATCAATTTTGTTTCTCTATCAGAGAATTCATAATTATTATCATCCCAAGGGTAATTTGACTCTGTAAATGCTTCAACAACACCTGTTGTTTTATTTTTATAATAAAATATGTTTTCATAAATAGATTCTACCGCTCCTTCTGGCAAGACCATTTGTTCTGGAATGTTTTTCCCAACAGCATAAGCTCTATAATCTCTAATTGGTAAATGACTATACGTATAGCAAATAAAAACTACAGTTATTAATGTTGCAACAGCAATAGGTATCCACCTCATAACTGTATTAAATAACAAACGTTTAGTTGCATAATAGCCCAAATAGCCTACTCCGAAAAACAACATTGGAAAATACCAATCAAAAATCAAAGAAAGAATTCCAACAAACACAAGGGATGCACCACCGATAACTAAATCTTCCTTAAGTACGTTGATTTTAATTTTATTTCTAAAAAAGAAAATTGGTATTAAAAAAACAATTAAAATCACGTCTTTTAACCAAGATTCAAAAGGTTTCATTGGTCGCCCTAGCGAACCTTTCATTGCGTCTCCAAAACAACCACAATCCGTAACACATTGAACCGGTAATTCTTCAACAAAAGTTATCTCTTTTTCGCTTTCTTCTCTAATTGTAATTTTAGGATTCTCTTCCATCCTTTTTATATAACGAGTATGCGCTGGAGAACCAACCTCAACTGTTGTTAAATCATTATAACTAGATAAAGGATCACATTGCCATGTATGTAAGGTTAAAAAGAAAAACAATACTGTTAATCCTAATAAAGAATAAAGCGTAAATTTTATTTTTGTACCAAAAAGTAATGAAAATCCTAAAACAATTTCTGCTGCACACATAATTATTGCTAAGAGCAAAGCATATTCCATTAAGAATTCTAGCGAGAAAGAATCCCATCCGAACCAATTTCTTACCCGAAATGCTAACGCACCATTTTCAAAATACTCTCCTAACTTATAACTAAATCCTAAAGTATCATTAGCTTTTATCAATCCAGAAACAATAAACAATGCTCCTACAAAAATTCGTGATATGTAAACTAATATTTTCATGTGCTTTAAATTTAGTCCAAACTTAAGGCTAAACTTATTTTTTCACTTTTGGTTTAACAGTTATTTAACTCTCTGTTTCTATTCTAATTAATGCAAAAACGGCATAGTTTAATATATCAGCATAATTTGCATCTATACCTTCTGATATTAATGTTTTACCATCATTATCTTCAATCTGTTTTGTTCTTAATAATTTCATTAAAATCAAATCAGTTAATGAGCTCAACCTCATATCTCTCCATGCCTCGTCATAATCATGATTTTTATCTTCCATTAGGTTTTTTGATGCCAAAAAATGCTTGTCGTATAAAGCTACACATTCATTAAATGGTATTTCAGTATTCTCACTACTCTCCCCTAATTCTAACTGAATAAGTGCCATTATACAATAGTTTACAATCGCTATATATTCACTTCTTATTCCTTCATCAACCTTACTAAATCCTTTTTCTTCAATACTTCTAATGCGTTTTGCTTTAATAAAAATTTGATCGGTAAGTGAACTTGTTCTTAAAATACGCCAAGCACTGCCATAATCTTTCATTTTTTTTGTGAAAATATCTGTACAAATTTTCACAATAGAATTGTATTCTTCAGAAGTATTACTCATATATTTACCTTATGCAATCTCATATTGAAACCCCGAAAGATACAAATAAGAAGATGAATTTTAAAATGAAAAGAGTAAATTTAGACGAACCTATAATAATGGGTGTACTAAACCTCACTCCTGACTCTTTTTTTGATGGAGGGAAACAGTTGAATGATGAAGCCATTGTTAAGAAAGTAAATGCCATGGAATACAATGGTGCTAAGATTATTGATGTTGGAGGTTACTCTACCAGACCCGGAGCAGCAGAAATTTCTTTAGAAGAAGAAATGAATAGAGTATTACCAATTGTAAAGCTAATTCGCTCTAATTTTATTGATATTATTATTTCTGTTGATACTTTTAGGAGCGTAATTGCTGAAAAATGTGTTGAAGCCGGAGCTAATATGATTAATGATATTTCTGGAGGTAGTTTAGATGATAAAATGTTTGATTGTATTGCCAATTTAAGAATCCCTTATGTTTTAATGCACCTTAAAGGAAACCCGCAAAACATGCAAGAAAATCCAATCTATGAAAATGTAACCCGAGAAGTAATAAAATATTTTGAAGACAAATTAAATCAGTTAAGCCAAATGGGGGTTGATAATATAATTTTAGATCCTGGTTTTGGCTTTGGAAAAACCATTGAACATAATTACAAACTACTAAACAATTTAGACTCTTTTAAATCTTTTGGCTGCCCTATTTTAACAGGACTCTCAAGAAAATCGATGATCACAAAAGTACTTAGTACAACTCCTGATGAAGCTTTAAATGGCACAACCACTCTTAACACGATAGCATTAATGAAAGGTGCTAACATTTTACGTGTACATGATGTAAAGGAAGCAAATGAATGTATTCAATTGATTAATAAGCTAAACGACTAACAGTGACTTACATTCTTATATTTTCAATTGAATTGTAAAATAATAATTTCTGATTGCTGATGGAATTATTCCTGGCCCTGGATAACCTGTTGCTCTTCTTGTAAAATAACTTTGATTGGTTAAGTTATTTATACCTCCCTCAAAACGAATTCTATCCATATCGTATTTTAACGATAAATCCATTACTGAATAAGAAGGAATTGTACCAATAATTGCATTCGGAATAAAAACTAAGTTTCCATTTATATCTTTTCCAGCATTGGTTGCATCGGTATAATGTTCTTTCACATAACTAAATTGATAACTTGCCGAGAAGTTTTTATAAGCAATAGTAAACCCAGTTTTTAAAGTTACGGGGGGTACGAACTCTACTAACTTATCGTTAAAAGCTGTGTTTTTAGAGTCTGTATATCTCGCATCTATATAAGAGGCATTAACAAATGTTCTAAAAGAGAATTTACTGGTATCAGAAAAAATAATTTTCCACCAATCTAACTCAATAACTGCCTCTACTCCTTTTACTGTTGCTTTTGAAACATTAGTTCTATAACGGTAAGGAATAAAAGTATTCTCATCGACTTGATCTATATTTCCTATTCTATTATCATACAACAAAACAAATCCAGATACATCGTAGCTTAATTTTTTAGCAATAAAACCTCTCGCTCCTATATCAAAATTGTAACCTGTTTCGTCTTCTAAATTAGGGTCAATCCTAAAGTTTTTATTTTTAATCTGCATATCTGCAAAATTAATGCTTCTATAGTTTTGTGTAAAGTTGGCATAAATATCAAGCGTATCATTAAACTTATAATTAAGCCCTAAGCCTAGTATAACGAATGATCTACTATTCGATCTACTTTCTGTAAAAGTTGTATCAAAAATAGGATTCTGAGCTAGGTCATAAATAATGTCTCTATAACTTCCTTCTGCATTTGTATTTATATTTTCAAATCTAAAACCAGGAGTTACGCTAAATCTTTTTCCTAAACGAAAAATATGTTCTGCAAAAGCTGCATAATTTGTACTCGGAAACGCATAATCAGAACCTTCTAATTCATCAGGGTTATTATACGTAAAATGAGGTGAATTAGTAGTATCAGCCTTACCTTGTTTACTTACATTAAACCCTTTATAAAAACGACCTCCAACAACAAATGCCCAATTTTGTTTACCTACGTTGTAAATATGCAATAGCCTTGTCTCATTCCCATAATTTTTAAACTCTCCTACAATTAAATCTCTTTCTTCTTGTGTATTATCTGGCCGACTAATATTACCCAAAACACCTAAAGATTTACGTGAAGCATACAGACCGAAAAATTGCGATTTAACTTTTGTCTTTGCATTAAATTCATAATTAAACGATGTTGCAAATAAATTCCAGTCTACCTCAAACCAATTTCGCTCTCTTTTAGATGTTAAAGGGTCGTTATAAAACTCCTTATCAGTTAATCCACCCGGTTGTTGCGCTAAATAATACATTTTAGTATATTGAATATTTACCGAAGCCTTTTCTGAAATATAATTGGTAATGTTAAATGCTCCTGAATATACCTCAAAACCTGAATTTGGTCTCCATTCATTTCCTTTCTTTAATTGAAAATAACCATAACCTTTCCAAACTCCTTCTTTAAAACCAACACTCATAAAAGTATTATTTAAATTAAAAGACCCGAATGTATGCCGATACACAACCTCAAAATCTTTATCTACTGGTCCATCATGTAATTTAAAATTTAATAGACCTCCAAATTGAGTTCCGAATTGTAAAGAAGCTGCACCTCTAATTAATTGAATTTCTTTAACCGCTTCTGATGGCGGTGTATAATAACTTTCAGGATATCCTAACGCATCCGCACTAATATCATAACCATTTTGACGTGTATTAAAGTTAGATGTTCTGTTCGGGTTTAACCCCCTACCTCCTATTCCTAATTGCAACCCTGCTCCATCGCTTTCCCAAATATTTAAACCTGGTATTCGTGAATAAATTTGTCTCCCTTGATTAGTAGCTTTATTTGCATCAATTTCTGCTAACTGAATAACCTCATTCTTTTTACCCTCAGTAATCATAAGTCCTTCTATAGAGCGCATTCTTCTCATTGTTCCAAAACCTTCTTTTTCTGAAGTAATCTTAAAAACATCTAATTCTGCAGCTTTTTCTTTCAAAACTATATTTAACTTAAATTTTGACTTATTTAATAATATCTTCCTTTGTTGTTTTTCAAAACCTAAAAACTGAAATTCCAATATATAATTTCCATAAGGAACGTTTTTTATCAAATATTCTCCTTTCTCATTAGTTTGAGCTGAATATTTATTTTCTTCTAATAAATAAACTAAACAAAATGGTAATTTTTCATTAGTACTACTCTTAACAACTCCTGAAATATTACACCTGTTAGTAGTTTGACTAAACAATAAAGTGGGCAACAAAAAAAATGCTGCCCACAGAACTAAAACAAGTTTATATTTAAAATATAAATTAATCACCATCAGAATCTTGATATGTAATTAAAACATCTAAAGCATTGGTCATATCTACTTTAATATAACCAACCATTTGTTGCATTTTTCCATAAACAGTGTTAACTCCAGAATTATTTACGTTAACATCAACTTCATTGCTTAATGGATCATTAATATTATCTAATTCTATTCGAATAGCATTAAACTGATTATCAATAATTGTATGTAAATTTTGCCCTCCATTTTGAGCATTAACAAAACTCATATAATCATCTAAACCAACTCCATTTGCTGCCGAAACATAACCTTTCCCTTTAATGAAATTTTGAAATGCAGTTACCGAACGATAAACATAAGGTAATGATTGGTTAGAGTAATAAGCCTCTACATGCTCTGGCATTGGCTGATTAGAAAACCCATTAAATGCACCAACTGGTAATCCTATTTTCCCTTTTCTTAAATATGTTTCATAATGCTGAGTTATAGCATTAACAACATTACTTACCGAACTACCTTGTGCATTACTTGCACTATTCGCTATAAAACTTTCGCTATAACTTCCAAACCATTCATTTTTAACAGTAGAAGCATTTACTTCAAGCTCATCTACAACATCTTGCAAGTAGGTTCTTGCATTAGCAGTATTTGAATAATAAGTTACCAAATTAACATCTGTAACTTCTAATCCATATAATAAATAATCTATCGCCTGAAAACCTTTTGCATCAAAATTTGAACCTGCAGCTAAACTGTAAGTTCCTGATGCAATATTACTCTTCATCAAAATTGTATCTACAGGATAAACATTAGTTTGAGCTCGTAAACTAATGTTTGCCGCTGGTCCAAACTCTAAAAAAGCCACATCCTGCCAAACTAATAAAGCATTTTCCCACTTTGTTCTTAAGTTTTGTAAAGAAGCTACAGTTAACGTAGTGTTAAATGATGTTACTTCATTCTTTAATTCTGTAACTGCCGTATAGTATGCAGAGTATGCAGGTTTAATATATTCGTTAGAATAGTTAGTTAACATCGGTGCTTTGTCATAATCTTCGGCAGTTGGATCTTCAGGAAGAACTTCTTCATCCTTTTTACTACAACTAACTAAGACCAACAAACTGAAACAGAACGTTAATCCAATTACTTTAGAATATTTCAACTTATTATTTTTCATCATTTTTATTTATAATCTTCCTATTAATCACCATCACCATCTACAAATGTCCCAAAAGATTTAAACCAATGTTCTAAATGTTCTCTATCTTCATGTGACAGTTTTGCTTCTGAATGAATCCAAGTATAACTTTCCAAGGGCATTTCACCATGCTCAACCTCTTCGTAACATTCGTGTAGTTTATGTAACTGTTTTTTTTTATCGTAAGAAGTCCATTCAGAAAAATTTAAATGCCCCCTTGCTTCATCAATATGATCTTTTAGCCACCAAGAAACTGGAGCAATATTAGAATACCATGGGTATTCTGTTGTATTTGAATGGCAATCGTAACAAGCTGACTTCAACAATTTTATTGTTTTTTCATCTGGGTTTGTATTTACGATAAAATCATTTGCTAAAACAGCTTCAGGATTGACTTTGTCAATCCTGAAAAACTGCAGTATAATTATTATTGCTAAAACTGCTATTCCTATTTTCTTTTTCATAGTGTCTAAAATACTTTTCAAAAGTACATTATTAAAGACTTGATTTAACGTTCGTTAATCCAGTTTTTGAAGCAATTAAATCAATGGCATTGTTTAAATCCGCTATCGAAACATTCTCAAAATCTGAAAAATAAGCTAAAGCTGTATTAATATCAGCAGTAAGCATTCCGTTTCCAGAAATTGAATTTTGGCCATACTTTAATCCATTAACAAAAGCTCTTGCCTCTGATAATTCATGATTTTTCTTTGTTGGATCTGCAATGTTCGCCTTAGCACCATTTAAATAATGAATTGCTGTACCTGCACAAACTTTCTCCATTTCATTAACGATAATCGTAATTTGAGCATCTCTTACTGTATAGTCATTATTATTAATAGCAGCTCTACCTGTTCTAAAAGCTGTCGCAATTTTTGTTGCAGAACCTAGAACACCTTCTCTACCATCTGCATATTTACCCCAAAAACGATTTGTTCCATTTGTTGGATAATCAAATTCAGAAGTAAAATAACCATAAGCCTCATCCCAGTGATGTTGCATGGTTGTATAGTTTTTACCTGTTAGAATTATCGTATTATCATCAGAACCAACAGACTGTAAATAGTTATTGGTCATTTGATTCATAAATACAGCACACATTAATCCTTTTTCAATTAACTGAGTATATTCATATCCATTACCAGCCATTAAATAGTTTTTTGTGCCATTTGTCCAAACACCAGCAGTTCCATAAGTCTCTGAAGAATTAGATACACTTCCATTACTAATAGCAGCGATATCATCCATATAAGCTTCAAACATTGTCTGAACACCTACATCTGCTGAAGCCGTTTTGCTTTTTAATTGTTTGGTTGAGCCTGTCATTCCTAAAACTGGAGCATCAATCCAAGTGTAAGCACTGTTAGCATACATATCTTTTAATGTTTGAGCCACAACTGCTGTTCCTGCAGTATTCGCAGTTTTCATATAAGTAACCATTTCACTCAACATCTCTAAACGTTGTTGTTGACCTCCAAAGCTTACTGTACTGGCTCCTACTCCATCTAAAAAGGCATAAGTAGATGGAACCGTATATGTTGGAACTGAAGTTGGTTCCTCAACTATTGGTTCTACAGTTTCTTCATCTTTAGAACACCCTATTGTCATTAAAATAGCACTTGCCAAAAAGATAGTCCCTGCTGTTTTTCTATTTAATACCATTATCAAAATTATTTTATTTTTTTAATCTATTTAGATTGATTCTAAATAACGGTACAAAAATATGCAGATATGGCAATTATTCCAATACCACAAATGTGGTATTTTGTAAAAAATATCAATCACCATCATTGCCACTAAATGTAACAATTACATCTGTAGAATTAGCTACATCAATCCTTAATAAATCATACAGTTCTTTAAAATGATTTAGTAAATTATCTAATTGAGAAGGCTCATTAACAACTGCTATAGCTATAGAATTTGAGGCGATTTGACCTATTGATAATTGAATACTATCTATTTGCTGTTTTATTGCGACACTTAACAGGTTTGAACCTTTTTGAGCATTAATCTTATCTAACAAATTATTAATTCCTTTATCATTAGGGTTAAAGGGACTCCCTATCAAACCATTTTCTATCATTATAATATTTTGATTGATATTTGACAAAGAGTTTTCACTGTTTAAAGATTCAACCAAACTCGGATTAGGATTACCTGTTGATGTCCCCATTGGTTTTTCTAATTTGGTAATTATAATGTAACCCAACAATTCAATTAAATTATTAAGATGAACATTAAAACTCCCACTAATTTCATTTTGAGTATGATTAATAAATTCCTCATAATAGATACCTTGATTTATACCCCATATAGAATCTATCTTAGATGCTTTATTTAAATAATTATCTACTAAAGCATTTAAATACTGCTTTCTTCTGTATTGATAGTTTGAAATATTAAAACTATCTAACACACTTTGATTACCATGATCTAAACTAAAAACAAAATTCTCTATTGTTGGCAGGCCTTTAATTGTTGATCCTTTAGAATCTAAATAAGAACTATTAATAGAATCTGTACCTGCGAGTACGTTATCTATAAATACCAAATTAGATGGCCAAGTATCTATCGCATAAAATAAGTACTGATCTTTTACTGGTCCGATATTATATAAACAATTCAGCTCCCACTGATTCTGAACTAGTTTCCAGTTATTTTGAAGGCTAATTAAGTTCGTTAAATTCGGATTATTAGTAAACACCTCTGCATTCATCTTTAAATCTAAAGCTTTACTCAATAGCAGTTGATTATTTGGCAAAATCACATTATCCGCTAAATTGACAAGTATCTCTTTTTTTAACTGATCGTTATTGGTATTAGAACTGGATGCATTATTTGGCTCAACTATTTTATCTTTACTACAGCTTAAAAAGCATAAAATGATGACAACAACAAAAATGGTTATTACTTTATTCATATCAATATTCTATTAAAGTGATTTAACAAATTCAATTAATTGGTCTCTTTCCACTTTAGAAAGGGTAGTAAAATTATTTTTAGCATTTCCAGCTTCACCTCCATGCCACATTATAGCTTCTATTAAATTTCTGGCTCTACCATCATGTAAATACAACGTATGATTATTTACAGTTTCTATTAATCCTACGCCCCACAAAGGAGCAGTCCGCCATTCTTGTCCATTTGCTAAAAACTCAGGTCTATTGTCAGCTAATCCAACTCCCATATCATGTAATAACAAATCTGTATATGGCCATATTTTTTGGTTACTTAAATTTGAAAATTTGAAATTAATCCCTGTAGTATAATTTGCTTTATGACATGCAATACAACCCAAATCATTAAACAACTTCTTACCTTGTTTTACATTATAACTATTTATATTTCTTCGGGCAGGAACCGCCAGATTACTGACATACAACTCTACCAGATCTAAAGAACTATCTGGTAATTCAGGTATTCCTCCATTTACAGCATTTAAACAATCATTTTGTGGACTTGTACAATTCTCTAAAGGAAACAATGTTGTGGTAATTCCAATATCTCCTAAAAAAGCTCCTGCAGTTTGCTGCCTTAAATTGGGCTGACCTGCTTTCCAACCAAATCTTCCTAATTTACTAGTCCCTGTAGCAACATCATAAACATAATTTGCTTTTCCAGACACCCCATCATTATTTACATCCTGTTCATCAACATTTACTAAAATATCTGCTTCATAAATTGACTCTAACAATCCTAAACCGATCATTTGTTGTCCCACTCTCGGAGATGTTAATACTCCTGATATTGAGCCAAAATTTAGATTGAAAAATGAATAAAATGGCATTTGTAAACTATAAGATTCTCCATCCGGAAAGGTATAATTTGTGTTGACATAATTGATGTAAACTTCTCCTTCTGAAAGTATTCCTATATTGGATTGAGGATTAAATTGCCCCCCATAACTTGGATGTGGACTTGGAGCACCGTTCTGATCTGTCCCTGCAATACTTAAACGCATTAAAAACCCTGTAGCATTTTCACCATTAAAAGCTGGAGGTCTTCCTCTTCCATCTTTAAAATGACATGCAGAACAAGATCTTGCATTAAATGTTGGACCCAATCCATCTCTAGCTGTTGTTGAAGCTGGTGCACTTACCCAATTCTGATTAAAAAAAGAATTTCCAACAAAGAAATTCAATTCTTGTAAACCAGTTATTGCAGGAGAAACATGTCCAAAAGCATTGGGTGAAAAATCAAACACTGTATTTTTTTCTCCTCCAGGATATTCTTCACTCTCATCGTAAAAAAAAGAACCTCCTACTGTTTCATCTTTTTGACAAGATGAAAATAAGACAAGAATTAAGGGTATAAGATATTTTTTCATTACTAGATTTTATAAACATAAAAACCAGAGCCTTAAAAAGACTCTGGTTAAAAAAATATATCTATTTACTCTACAAAGTTGTAGATATTGTTAGCCCTAAAGCTGTTGCAACTTCAGAAATTTTATCTCCTTGGTATTGCAAATTATAAATTGCATTCATAACTGGACCACTTCCTCCAACAGATTCTTGAGTTAAAGCATAATCAAACGGTACAGGGATAGCATTATTTAATGTAATCGAAGCTGCCGACAATATTGTCAATTCTCCTTCAAGTGTTGAATTGACTTGATTTATTAAATCTTTAATTGAAGTTCCTGAAACAATCGAAGCGTCAGTTCTTGTGTAACTTCCTAAATAAACATTTCTTATTCCTTGAGCATTTAGAATAATATCTCTGTGTGTATTATCACTAAAGCATGAATGTTCATCTTCTTGATCCTGATTACTCAGAGCTGTAAACATACGTTCTCCTGCTAATTCTGATTTACTTAATGTTCCGATAGCCGTTAAGATATATTCTAAAACAGTGTTATTTGGTAATGCTAAAAAAGCTGTTCTATAATTACTTGAATTGTTTGGCTCCCATTCCGAAACCATTAAATCTAAATGATCTACTAATAATTCTGCAACAGCATTCAAATAATCCTTTCTTCTATCTTCATTTCCTGGCCCACCTCCTACTACAAAATCAGTAAAAGGCCTATTTCCAGGTGTTTGTAAAGCTGTGTTTACATCATCTTGCCCCCACAATAAAAACTCAATAGCATGATATCCAATAGAAATATTTGCCTCCCCACCTTGCTCATTCAAGCCTTCTAAAACACTTCCAGAAATAGTTGGATATGTTACAATATCATTAATAATCCCACTATTTGCCATACCAGAAATATAATCTATATATCCTTCATCTAAAGGCCAAGCATTTAAAGCTCCTTCTGGTCCATCAACATCATCAATTGGGCCACTTGCAAATCTAAAAGCTTCAGTTTGTCCATAAGGCTCTCTTGCATCTAGCCAAGCCTGTTTAGCTGTTGACAAAGTTGAAGCACTTGGAGCATTGGTAAATGTAACCAGTGCCGTTTTTAACAACACTGCTTTATCATAAGAATCTTGATAATTAGCATAAACAATATTTGCATAATTTTCTTTAATTGCAGTTTTTATAGTTGCATATTGATCTATAGTCCCCGTTGTTAAAGGAGCTGGAGGATCTTTATCTTTCTTACATCCTATCGCAACAATTACTCCTACCAATAGGAGACTACTAACTTTTAATAATCTTGTCTTCATTCTAAATTCAATTTTTAAACTTATTTAGATTCATTCTAAATAATAAGACAAAACTAAAAACAGATTATTCATTTTACAATACCATATTTATGGTAGAAAACAATAACTAACTGTTTTACAGTTATTTAAAATTATTTTTTTGTTTAAAATACCAGATTTATGGTATTAAATATTGATATCTAGAATATAGAAAACACTATTTTATTAGTGAATAACTTAAAATTACAATTTTTTGTTTGATTGGTTAGCCCATTCTTCTAATCTAGATAATGTTAATTAAATTCTTTCTATTTAATTATATCTCAAAACCCATAAACAAAATATCATCTATCTGCTCTTCTTTTGCTTTCCAATCTTTAAGATATTTTTTAAAAAAATGCTTTTGTTGTTGTAACGTTAGTTTTTGTTTTTTTTCAATAAGGGAAATGACTTTTTTAGTTCCAATTTTCTTATTATTTTCTCCGCCAAATTGATCTTGATAACCATCAGAATATAAATAAAAACGATTCCCCTTTTTTAGACTTAATGTTTGATTTTTAAACACCTTAGTAAGGTAAGGATAATAGCCTATTGGGAATCTTCCTCCTTTTATTCTATTAATCTTTTTATCTTTAACAACAATTACGTTTTGAAAAGCTCCAGAAAAAGTTAAGTTTTTAGAGATTATATCAAGCCTGCACAATCCAATATCTAAACCATCTTTTATCATTCTATTATTAGTTTTTAAAGCTTTACACAGCTGTTCATCGAGTAGTTTTAATATCTGTGCCGGATCAGTATTTTCTTGATGAATAATTATTTCATTGAGCAATGTATTTGACAAAACAGTCATAAGAGCTCCAGGAACACCATGTCCTGTGCAATCAATAGAGGCAATAAAAAGAAAATCATCCTTTTGATGAAACCAATAAAAATCTCCACTTACAATATCTTTGGGCTCGTAAATAATAAAATTATTACTTAACTTCTTTAAAGAAGCTACATTTGGTAATAATGATTTCTGAATACCTTGGGCGTACTTTAAGCTATCAAGCATATTCTTATTTTGTAGCTTTAATATTCTATTTTGTGCTTTAATAATTGGCTCAAACTTTTTCACACAAGTAACATCCTTTCCTATAGCCACCAGTTTCTTTTCTGTTACTTTACAAACTAGCCATTCCACCCATAAAATTCCTTTTTTTGTTTGATAGCTATAAGTGACAGTTTTTGCTTTATTGAGTGAAAATTTATTTAAAAATCGTTGACAAACTAACGGACAACATTTTCGATTTTTGACTAATTCAAAAAAATTAGAATAGAAAGAATTTAAGTCATTAAAATACGATTCCAGGTCCTTATTTACCTCTGAAACGATTCCATAATTCGACAATTCCATATACATAACATCTTATTATTTAGATTGATTCTAAATAACAAAAATATCATCTATATAATCATTGAACAATACCACAAAACTGGTATAGGTCATTATTATCTGATTTTCAATAAAATATAATTGGACACAAACACATTTAAGGTGCTAAAACATCTGACTTATTAGTATAAAAACTACTTAAGCAGATTTTTAAAAGGAGAGATTAAGTTTTTAAGAAAAGAGTTATACTCTTTATCCTCTTCTCCTAAGCCAAAGGTTAACTCTTTAACATTATTAGATTTAATTAGTGTTCCAAAAAAACAGTCCCAAATAGCCAATCTCGATCCAAAATTGGTGTCAAAATGCTCCTTTTCGTTGCTATGATGTATTTGATGCTGAAAAGGACTAATTAAAATGTTTTCCAAAAAACCAAAGTATTTAAGTTTTACATGAGAATGCCTAAGGTTTGCTCCAAAAAAGTAAAATAAAAAATTAAGTACATTAACACCTATGAAGGTTAGAATACTCACCCGACCATCAGCTAAATATAAAAAGACACCAGTAATTATTCCTTTTATAATTAACCCTCTCACATTATTAAGAATTAATTCTACTGGATGAATACGGTATTGTGTAAACGGAGTTAACGATGTTGCTGAATGATGTATTTTATGAAATTCCCACAAAAAAGGAATTTTGTGCATCATATAGTGAACGATAAAACTGAAAAAATCGTTTACAACAACTATTGTAATAGTATATAAAATAACGATAGTTCCTGTTGACCAACCTATATTAAACAAACCAAAGCTGGTAACACAATATTCATTTATTCCTTCAGCAATATAGAGTGCATAAATTAACAATGGAGAAAGAATCACCACTTTAATAAAACTGTTAAAAAAAATAAGTCCATAATCTACAACAGCAGAATTTCCTAACCATCTTGTTTTGCTGAAGAAATAATGAACAAAAGAACTTTTTTCTTTTGTTCTATAATAAACATAAAGTGCTAACAAAAAAGAGGTAAACATGTATAAAAAAAATACACGCTTATTTGGAGAAATCAAATAAGTAAGGGGCATTTGAATTATCTCTAAAATTAAATCTATTAACTTCAAAAAATCCATAATTAATATTTCGATAAAATTCTATTTAATAATATTCTCTCGAAAAGCGTAAATAACAATGCCTGCAGTATTTTTAATACCGAGTTTGTTCATAATGTTTTTACGATGAGTATTTACGGTATGTGTACTTAAAAATAATTTCTCAGCTATTTCTTTGTTAGAGAACCCATCAGAGATTAAACGTATCACTTCAATTTCTCTTTCTGATAAAGATATTCCTGAACAGCCATTTTTTTCAGCATCATTTCCTTCTGCTAAAATATCAATGACCTCTCCACAATAAAACTGCTTCCCCTTATAAGTATCAACAATAGCCTCCATTATTTCTGGCTTTTCACAGTCGGAAAGCAAATAACTATCTACACCATTTTTTAGTGCATTATAAACCGTTGCTTTTGGTAATTTATCTGTGATAGCTAAAATTTTACAATCCTTATATATTTTTTTGATGCCTTTAATAGATTGTAAACCAAACTCTTCTGAAGAGTAATCAATCACTACTATGTCGGGAAAATATTTTGAGGATTGTTTCTCTAAATGTGTTATAGAATTAGCTAACCCCAAAACCCGATTCCCCAATTTAGATTGAATAATCGTTTTTAAGCCCTCTCCTGCTATCTGGTTACTATTTGCTATTAAAATATCTATCATATTATTTAGACTGATTCTAAATAAAGGTCAAATGTAAGACAATAAATAGCTTAAGCAATATTTTTATATATAAATCTATTCACAATCTCCATTTTTTTAAACAAGCTTTAATCTGTAAATTTACACAACTAATGAATTTCTTATCTAAATATGTTTCACTATTACTATTATTCAGTTTTAGCCTTGCTTATGCTGGAGATGGTATTCGATTTATTGAGAACAAAGGGCAATGGAAACAAGCGTTTTTATATAAAGCAAATTTAGGGAACGGAGCCTTGTTCCTTGAGAAAACTGCCTTTACCTATAATTTTTACAATGCTAACAATTATCATTTCCATAATTTTAACACCAATGAAACACCTGAAAAACTAAAATCTCATGCTTTTAGAATTAGCTTTTTAGAGGCAAACAAAAATTCAAGAATTGAAAATCGAAATACATTCCCAGAATACTACAATTACTTCTTAGGTAGAAATAAAAGCTATTGGAAATCTAACATTAAAGCATACCAAAAGGTATATTACAACAACATCTATAACAAAATAGATTTAACCATATACTCTTTAGGATCTAAACTAAAATACGACCTAATTATTAAGCCTACAGGTAATTATAAAATTATTCAATTTAAATATGAGGGGCAGGATAAATTAAATATTGATAAAAATGGCAACCTACACATCATCACTTCTATTAATGAAATTATCGAACAAAAACCTTATGCTTACCAAATAATTAACGGTAATAAAGTTGAAGTCTCCTGTAAGTTTGTTCTCAAAAAAAATACCATCTCATTTAAAATTAAAGAAGATGAATACAATAGAAAATATGAGCTAGTTATTGATCCTATTTTAATATTTGCAAGTTACTCAGGCTCTAATGCCGATAACTTTGGTATGACGGCAACTTATGGTTTTGATGGAAGTTTATTTGCTGGAGGAACAACTTTTAATATCGGTTACCCAACTACACTTGGCGCTTTTGATACTAGTTTTAATGGTTCTCCTGCTCAAGGAATTACAGATGTTGTTATTACTCGATATGATTCTACTGGCACCAATTTAATTTACTCTACTTATATTGGTGGAACACAAGCAGAAACTGTTCATAGCATTATTGCTTCTGAAAATAATGAACTATACATTTACGGTGCAACAAGCTCTACAGATTTTCCTGTTACCATAGGAGCTTATGACCAATCTTTTAATGGAGGGAATTTTTTAAGTTTCCCTCAAAACGGGACAGTCTTTAATAATGGAACAGATATTTATGTGGCAAAAATAAATATTACTGGCACCAACTTATTAGGATGCACCTATATTGGAGGAAGTGCTAACGATGGTGTTAATCATACTGTAAATCAATCTTATGACACTTTAATGAATAATTATGGAGATCAATACAGAGGTGAAGTTATGATTGATGATGATGGGAATTGCTACATTACATCATCAACGAAGTCTACTAATTTCCCTACTCTTAATGCTTTTGACAATACACTTAATGGTCATCAAGATGGTGTTATTTTTGAGTTTAATTCCAGTTTAACGCAACTTCTCTGGAGTTCCTATTTAGGGGGAAATAATGCCGATGCTGGTTTTTCTATAAAAGTTGACACAAACCATTTTGTTTATGTTTGTGGAGGAACCAACTCTATTGACTTCCCGACAACTCCAGGAACAATAAATACAGTCTATCAAAATGGGAAAGCAGACGGATATATTGCTAAAATTGATAGTAATGGATCGTCAATTCTTGCAGCGACTTATATCGGAACTAGTGATTACGATCAATGTTATTTTATTGATATAGATCGTTTTGGAAGCATTTATACTGTTGGACAAACAGAAGGTGTATTTCCTATTATAAACGCTCCTTACGCCAACCCAAATAGTGGTCAATTTATACAACGAATTAGTAACGATCTTACAACAATAGATTATTCTACTGTTTTTGGAAATGGAAATATTAATGCTGAATTCTCTCCTTCTGCTTTTTTGGTGGATAAATGTGAAAACGTTTATGTTTCTGGTTGGGGAGGAAATATTTTAGGAGGCTCCCCTTTAACTGGTATGCCAATTTCTACCAATGCTTCTCAACCAAATTCAGGTGATGGAT
>JAESTF010000206.1 GCA_016763795.1 Flavobacteriales bacterium | reverse complement strand
TTGAGTGTAATCCTGGAAAAATCAATCAAATGGTAATGAACTTAATTGATAATGCTATTTATGCAATAGACAAAAGCGAGAATAAAAATAAAGATGGATTAATTACTGTTACTACTGAAAGTAATGAAGATTTAATAACCTTAACCATTAAGGATAATGGAATTGGTATTCCTGATAACATAAAGGATAAGTTATTTGACCCATTTTTTACTACAAAAGATGTTGGTGAAGGAACAGGGTTAGGTTTATCTATCGTTAGAAGTATTGTTGATAATCATAAAGGTAAAGTAATAGTACATTCTAAAATAAATAAAGGCACAGAAATAATAGTTGAGATCCCAATAAAAAGAGATAATGATGGAAAAAATTAAGGTATTATATATTGATGATGAGGTTAGCAATTTAAATGCTTTTAAGGCATCATTTAGAAGGCAATTTAACATACACACAGCGACCTCTGCTGATGAAGGTTATGAGATTTTAAAGACAAATCCGATTGAAGTCGTAATTTCAGATCAACGAATGCCAGGGAAATCTGGTGTTGATTTTTTTGAATCGATACGGGATTTACACCCAAATCCTATTCGAATATTATTAACTGCCTATAGTGATATTGATGCGGTTATAGATGCTATAAATAGAGGCGGTGCTTACCGTTATGTATCAAAACCATGGAATGATTATGACTTGAAATTAGCCATAGAAAACGCTTATCACCTATATCATCTCAAAGAACAAAACAATAAGCTAAATATTAAGTATCGAAAGGTTTTTTCAGATTCGTCTGACCCTATTATTTTATTTGATACCAAAGGGAGAATAGTAGATTACAATAAAGCTGCTGTAAATTTTATTGGCACAAAAAAAAATCCAATTCATCTACTTACAATTAACGATATTATTAAAAATGATGCACAGCAAATTGTTGACAAACTGAAAACCAAAGGAATAATTTCAGGGATTGAGTGTCAAATTTACGGGAAACAAAATGAAATAAAACTCTGCTTACTTTCGGCTAATAAAATTACAAACAGCTATGGTGAGGTAATAAGCTATCAAGCTATTATTAAGGATATTACTGAACGAAGTAAAATGAATCAATTACTTCTTAAAAAAACTATTGAAACCCAAGAACAAGAAAGAGAAAGAATATCTCGAGATTTACATGATGGTGTTGGTCAATCTTTGGCAGCAATAAAATTACATTTTGAAAGCTTTAAAGCGAACCATAATCAAAACAATGAAATTGAAGACGAATTAGAAACCATTTCTACAATACTGCAAGATACTATACAAGATTTAAGAAGGATTTGCTTTAATACATTGCCTATTGTTTTACAAGAGTATGGGTTAATTAAGGGAATCCAGGAATTACAAATTAATGCCTCAAACAAAGATTTTAAGATACTTTTTAGCTATAATGATGAATTCCCTGCAATGTCTAAGCCATTACAAATTTCTATATTTAGAATCATTCAAGAATTTATCAATAATAGTATAAAACATGGCGAATCAACCGAAGTTATTATTGATTTAGAAAATAATTCGGAATATATCATTCTAAATTTAAAAGACAATGGAGTTGGTTTTAATATTAATGATTTAGAACTTTTTAAAGGACATGGGCTAAAGAATATTCAAAACCGTATTGACTCCTTTAAAGGGAAAATAGAAATGAATAGCGTAATTGATAGAGGAACTGAATTCGATATTGCTTTTCCAATCCATTTAAATTAAATAATAATGAGCGAAATAAAAATACTATTAGTTGATGATCATAAACTAATTCGGGATGGTCTTAAATTAATTATCAATACATCTGATAATATTAAAGTTATTGGAGAATGTGGTGACGGAAAAGAAGCTATTAGCTATTTAAAGAGAAATGCTGATGATATAGATCTTGTTCTTATGGATATAGCTATGCCAAAAATGAATGGAGTAGATGCTACAAAAATTATTACCGAATTATATCCAAGAATAAATGTTCTGGCTCTTACTATGCATGTAGAAGAAACATATATTATGAACATGATTAAAGCAGGAGCTTTAGGTTATATTCTCAAAGATTCTGGCAGAGAGAAACTTATTGAAGCAATAAAAACGGTTTATCGAAAAGAAAAATATTACAGTAATGAAGTTTCGTTGAAACTAATTGACCTTTTGTTACATAAAGATAAAGTTGTGAAGCAAACTCTAACAGAAAGAGAAACGGAAATATTAAAGCTAATAAATAATGGATATACAAATAAGGAAGTTGCCGATTTTCTTTTTATTAGTTCCCGAACAGTTGAATCACACCGAAGAAACATTCTTAAGAAGCTAAAACTGAGGAACACTGCCGAATTAATTAAATATGCACTTAGTAACAGTTTGGTATAACTAAAAAATATGTGTCACTAATAAATAGTAGCTCTAATAGAACTCAATATTTTTGTTTTTATTAATAGGTTTCTCTAAGTAAACAAGAGTCAGTAATTACTTTAAGCTATTAATAGTACTAGTTGTTTTGTTTAATGATAAAAACATTTTCTTCATCCTTTGTATTACTTCAAATAAAGAGATAAGAGTGGTTTATTTATTAAACTAACACAACCTTGGTAATTTTTTTTCCGTCTTTAAAAAAACCAAAGACTATGAAATTAATTTTACCCTTCATATTATTATTGATTACTACTTTTGCTATAAGCCAAAATTTAGTTCCCAACCCAAGTTTTGAAAATACCAATTATTGTGTTTCTAATGGGGGTGATATGGGGGCTGTGGTAGGATGGGAAGGTTACCAAGCATCACCAGATTATTTTCATACTTGCTCACCAGACCCATGGTTTTCAGTCCCTAACAACTGGGGAGGCTACCAAATGCCTGCAACTGGGGATGCCTACTGCGGTATAGGAACATATAATGATTTTGGTACTTCTACTAATACTAGAGAGTTTATAGGAACTTTTTTATCTTCACCTTTAGTTATTGGAACCAAGTATTATGTTTCCATAAAAGTAAATTTAAGTAGTGATAGCTTCATTCAAAACTATTGCGCAACCAATAATATTGGGGTCTCATTTTCCACTAACCCCTCCAATCCATTTACAGTAACCAATAATGCTAAAGTGTATGCAAACAATATTATTACAGATACTTTAGGCTGGACTACTGTATCAGGATCATTTATTGCTGACTCTACATATTGGGCTGTATTAGTCGGGAACTTTTTTGATGATATAAATACTAACACCTTAATTGTAAATGGAAATTCTAACCAAGACTGTTTTGCCTATTATTTGATTGACGATGTATGTGTCTCAACAGATTCATTAACTTGTTTCCCAATAACTACTTCAATTAATGTTAATAGTGATAAACCTACCTTTAGTATCTACCCTAATCCTGCTTTTACGAAATTAAAAATAATCACAGAATTGCCAATAAACAGGATTAATATTATAGATGTTACAGGGAAACTTGTAAAAATGATAGTTCAAAACAAAAAAAACATAGATATTACTGGCTTAGTTAGTGGAATTTACTTTATCCAAATTTTTACTGAAGACAAAACATTAATACAAAAGTTCATAAAGAGTAATTAACGATTACTCTATAAAAAAAGGATATACTA
>JAESTF010000205.1 GCA_016763795.1 Flavobacteriales bacterium | reverse complement strand
TATGTATGATTTTGTAATGGGAGCTTATGGCGGGAAAATTGCCCAAATGTTCTCCATTGGTGGTGATGGCGAAAATGATGGTGCAAAAGGAAATAAAGCCAATCGCTTTAAACCTATGGTTAAATTTATTGGTCCTTTTGAATTAGGAAGCGGAGATAACAGGTCTCATAAAATAAAAATGCCACGCTATGTTGGTTCTGTGCGAACAATGGTTATTGCAGGACAAGATGAAGCTTATGGTTGGACACACAAAACAACACCAGTAAGAAAACCATTAATGGTATTGGCTACATTACCAAGAGTTGTTGGTCCAGGAGAATCAGTTAAACTTCCTGTTACTGTTTTTGCTATGGAAAAACACGTTAAAAATGTAACTGTAGAAGTTAAAGCCAACAAATTCTTTAAGGGAAGTGCTAAAAAGAGCATTACATTTAGTGAAATTGGAGACCAAGTTGTCAACTTTGATTTAGAAGTGACGAAACGATTAGGTGTTGGTAAGGTTAAAATTATTGTAAGAAGTGGAAAAGAAAAAGCTGAATACGATATTGAAATAGATGTTCGAAACCCTAACCCACCTGTGGTTGATTATTTTGATGTAGTTATTGAACCTGGAAAAAGTTGGACACAAGATTATTCTCCAATTGGAATGTCTGGAACCAATAAAGGGACGCTTGAAATATCGAACATCCCTCCTATTGATTTTGGAAGAAGGTTAAAGTATTTAACACAATATCCTCATGGATGTATAGAGCAAACTACTTCAGGAGCTTTCCCTCAATTGTTTTTAAGCAATGTAATGGAAGTAGATGCTAAAATGAAAACGAAGATTAGCACAAATGTAAAAGGAGCTATAAAACGTTTAAAAACATTTCAATTGCCAAATGGAGGTTTAGGTTACTGGCCTAACTCTAATGAAAGTAGCGAATGGGGAACAAGTTATGCCGGACACTTTTTGTTAGAAGCAGAAAAGAAAGGCTATAAACTACCAATTGGATTTAAAGCCAACTGGATTAAGTACCAACGAAAAACTGCTCGTAACTGGTCTCCTAAATCTCGAAACAATAAATACTATTACAGTAGTCAGGATTTAGTACAAGCTTACAGACTTTACACGTTGGCTTTAGCTAAGAAACCTCAATTAGGTGCAATGAACCGATTGAGAGAGAAAACAAACATATCTTCTCAAACTAAATGGCGATTGGCAGCAGCTTATGTATTAGCTGGGCAACCAGAAGTAGCTAAAAAACTAGTTTACAAATTGAGCACTTCTGTTGGTAATTATTCTGAACTTTCATACAGTTATGGATCTAGCGATAGAGACAGAGCAATGATATTAGAAACAATGAGCTTAATGAAAGAACGTTCTAAAGCAATTTCTATTATGAAAGAAGTTTCTGGAGCATTGAGTAGTAGAAGGTGGATGAGCACACAATCTACCGCTTATTGTTTAATTGCGATGTCGAAATTTGCTGGAGGTGATGGCACTTCTAAAGAATTAAGCTTTAATTATAACGTTGGTAAAGGAAGCATTAAGGCAAGTACTCAAAAAGCAGTTGCTCAAATAGATATGAAGCTAAAAGGAAATGCTAGTGGAAAAGTTACTGTTAAAAATAATGGTAAAGGTATTATTTATGCAAGAGTAACACTTGAAGGAGTACCAGAAACAGGAGATCAAACTTCAGCATCTAATAACCTAAAGATGAATATCAGATACTTGAATATGAAAGGTAAAGAGATTGATGTTACTCAATTAGACCAAGGAATGGACTTTATTGCTGAAGTAAAAGTAACGAACCCTGGTATTTTAGGTAATTATAAGGAGATGGCGTTAACTCAAATCTTTCCTTCAGGTTGGGAAATTCACAATTCTAGAATGGATGGGTTTACAAGTGTACATTCTGCTGACATCCCTACTTATCAGAATATTAGAGATGATAGAGTTTACAGTTATTTTGACTTAAGAAGAAGTAAAACAAAAACTTTCCGTGTTTTATTAAATGCTGCTTATTTAGGTAAATTTTACTTACCAACTGTATATTGTACAGCAATGTATGATAACAAAATTAATGCCCGTAAACCTGGTAAATGGGTTGAAGTAATTAAACCAGGAGAGAATTAAAAAAAGCGTGAGATTTTTCCCTTGAGAGAAACACAAAGGATGATCTATTAAAAGTGAACGGGTGAATTGTTCATCCGCAACCTCCCTTGAAGGAGGAAGAATAAAGAAGTATGAAAAAACTATTATACACAACAATAATTGCCTTAGGGCTAATTCTTATGGCTTGCCCATACGAAGCTGAAGTTGAAATTAATTCTTACGAAGAATCTGTTAAAGTTGATAAGAAATTATTGGATATATGGGTTTCTTTTAATGAAGAAGGAGGCCGAGAAGAACTCTCTATCTCAAAACTAGAAAGAGCCGTTTTACAGGTTTACCACAAGCAATTTGGAAAGAACAACAAGTTAGAATCTAGAGAAAGCTATAGAATTTACGCAAGTGAAGTTGGTGACTATGAAATTTTCAACATTGAAACTAAAAATGGTAAGTACCTTTTTTCTAAATATGGCTGGACTGGAAAAAATGAAATTTACATTCAATTTATTGATGCAGCTTATATGGAAGCTAATTTTAAAGAAGATACTGTTAGCACAAAAAACCTTAGAGCTTTTATTACTAATAATGTAAATAAAGAAGCTATGTTTAGTGAAAAAATAGAGTTTTACAGAAAACATTCTCCAGAATATGAAAAAGTGCGACTGTACATGAAAAAGTCTGGATTTTAGCTAAATATCATTCAAAACAATAATTTGTCATACTGAGCTTGTCAAAATATTTACAAATTGTAAGTTATGAATCTATTTGGTATACGTTAATTCCCCTTCTTTTTCTTAGCCGCTTTTTGTTCTTTCTTCAAGTTTTTAGCATACTTCACATCGAAATTAAAAGAACCCTCATCTTTCTTATACTTTATTAATGCAGAAGGATAATCTTCATCCATTCCCTTTATCCCATCTTTTTCAGCAATCAATTCCATTACAAATAAAAATGGTTCAGCTCCTTTACTCCCTTCAAAAGTAGAAATAGCTATCCGTTTAGAAATAAAACCCTTCTTTACTAATTCTAAGGTATAATAAGCTTCTAACTCAAGATCATAATCAAAACTTTTGGACCACTTTTTAGTAGAAATTTTCTCGTTTCCTTTAAACAAATTCACTTCTACATCTTTTAATTTTTTATCATTAGCATCTATCAAATAACCTTTAAAAGCAACTTGAGAAAATATTGTTGTGGTGAACAATAAAAGAGTAATAGATAATATTAACGATAGTTTCATGGCTCTTTATTTTAAGAGTTTAGTATTACTAGAACGAGAAGTAACATTAATAGTTGCAAAAGAACGAGTGAAAATACATAATTGAGTCTATATACTTAGTTGTTTTGCATATTTCATGAACCTTTTCACACTTCATTAACTAACTTTTTACATTTTATTAACTCTAGATAAAGTACTTCATTATACTCTAATTCTTTATCTTAAAACTAAAGTTGATGTTATAATTTAAAGAAAGGATTATTGTAAAGGAGATAAATTTCATTTATTAAAAATTTCTATACTAAAAACATAGACCAAATATATCATTTCATAGAATATTAATTATACGGTATAAATACGTACATTAAAACAAATTTATTCTGTGTTTATACTGATTGTCTGTGGAAAAAATATTTTCTACTTTTGCAGCCGTTCAATATTTTATTTTGATTAAATCTAGATAAAACATCTTAGATACATTATCTAATGAGAGGCTTTTTTCAGCCAGACATATAAAACTCGCAAAGTTTATTGTAGTAAGAGTACTACGCCTTAAAGAATTTGGGCGTGAGCTTGCTTATTCTCAATGGGTCTTTTGCGAGTACCAATATGTAAATAAGTTAAGTCCCACGTCCTTATTTCTTTAATCTAAAATATCCAATTAAATTACAAAAATGAGCAGAAAGACTATTTCTCAGCCAATAAGAATACTAATTGCAGACCAAAATCAAGCATACTTGTATTCAATGCAAAATTTTATTCAAAATGAAAAAAATCTTGATTTAATAGATGTTTGTGAAACAATAAATGATTTAATTTTCGCATTAAAAACATCAAAAATAAATGTCTTAATAATAGACGAGAATATTTTTCAAAAAAATACAATTACTGAAATTAAAAATATTAATAGGCAATATCCAGAAATTAAAATTGTTGGGCTTTCAATAGATGATTCAATCCATATGAAAGAAAAAATGATTGGAGCAGGAGCTCATAAATACATTTTCAAATGGGATATCGGAAGAGAGTTAATTAATGCAATTAATTATAATTAAACCAAACAACCAATTATAAACATGCAGCTTAAACTACCTTAACTTTTTTGTTCAGTTTTTAGTTGCAATTCCAATGAGTGGGAGTGATTATTCTGATAGAGAAAAAACAGTAGACATTACAGGTGTTGGGAGTCAAGATAAAAATGATTTTATGAACCCTTTCAAAAAACCTAACTCATCAATAAATAATGTGTTAAGTCCAGGAATTAATGTGAGTCATTCTGATTATATTAATGAGGTAGAAAGCTCTACTACTTATGGCTTAAATGATATTATAAAAGACCCATTACTTGAATCTTGTTTAACATTTATTGATTTTGATGGGGGTTCGAAAAATGCAGAAACTTATATAAAAAATAAATTACAAGATTTTTTACCAGTTGTTGATCCGGTTACATTAAATATAGTTTACCACAGTATTTGGTATGTATTAGATGATCCTGCAGAAATACATAAAAAAGCTTCAGCAACAACCGCAAATGTACCGCAAGAAGTGTTTGATTTTTATAATAATTTACATGGTAATGACTTTCCTGGAGGAGGAGTTTTAAACCCTTTAACAGGCCAGCCCTATCAAGGTGTGTTAGATAATGGTACAAACTCTACATCGCCAGATCTAACCAAGCAAAATAAATACCAATATTTTAGAGGCGTTTATAAATATTATAGAGATTATGTTTTATACCAACTTCTTTTAAACGACCCAAATGCTTGTTATGATTTTTGGGTAAAAGAAAATCCAAACCAAAATACGTCATACTATCCTTACCTATACTGGAATGGAGATGTAGTTAATGCTCTAACTAGTTTAGCTATTAATAGCTATAACTCTACCAGAGATCAAACCTACTTAGGCAATGATGATGGATATGTCTTAGTTTGGCCACGTAATTTAGTATTCGATCAGTATGGAACAATAAACTCATCAACAAATGCAATAACATTGCAAACACAAGTAAGTGCTTCAGGTCAAATATTATGCGAAGATGATTGCGAGAATAATGCAGATGTTTGGATGAACCAATATGATGCGTGTATTGTTTCAACAGGTTTAACAGGACAAGCGTTATTAGATTTAAAAGATGATATTAGAATAGATTTAAAAGCTGTATGTAATATTGGTTGTAACCAAACTCCAGCAAATTCGGGAGCGATAATAGGTAGCTCAGAAGGAAACGGAGTTAACGGTAATCAAGGAACATTGTACATCCCCGCTACTGGTCAAGGAAATGGGAGTGTTGGTGACTTTTTATATAGTTTTGAAGATGTAATTAATCATTATACTACTGGTTGTACCGAAACAGTAGTTTATCCTCCAACAAGACCAAACATACCAGGAGTAAATACCTCTTGCAATTGTACCAATTTAACCGATTATGCTGTAAATACTTTAGGTATTACATTGCCTTTTACAGTTGGTGTTGGTGGTACTTACGAACAAACGGCTATAGCTTTAACCATTTTAGTTCCTAATATAACTTATACTGAAACAGATGTAAAAAGGTGGGATGATTATTGCCAAGGAAACGTTGGCGATATAATTGATTTTCCTGAAATATTGGAATGTATCGATTGTAAATGTGAAAATTTAGAAGTATTTATTACAGCGAGTTTCCCAACTTATGACCCTTACAACCTTTCGCTAGCAGAAGCAACAAATGTTATAAATAAAATGTATGATGAGTATGCTCCAATAGGAGTGCCAATACAAATAATATCCGCTGCAGGCTTTATTGTAATGATGGATAAATGTGGAGATGCCCCAACAACCCTAAACCCTGAATTTGTTGGTTTACTTGATATTTTTAGGTGCAATGGAGGATTAGAAACCACAGACCCAGAACAAGATTGTGCAGATGAATTAAACAATGATATTTACATTGCTTATTTACAACAATGGCAGCAAGAAGTTGATGATGCCGTAGATAATTTTTATGATGAATATACTGCAAAATGTATGGAGGATATCTTAACTAGAGAAACCTTTACAGCAGAGTACGAGATAAATGAGTACATGTTTACTTTGTATTATTACGATCAGGCAGGTAACTTAATTAAAACAGTACCACCAGAAGGAGTTAAACCAGAATCTACTTTAACTACCAACCAACCATTTTACGATGCTATTAAAGATTATAGAGCAAACCCTTTAAGTGATGAAAACCTTTCAGGAGATCCACATCAGAATGTACAACATACTATGATTACACATTACAAGTATGATAGTTATAATAACTTAGTTAAACAAGTTACGCCAGATGGAGGAGAAACTAATTTTTGGTACGATAAATTAGGAAGACTAGTATTATCGCAAAATGCCAAACAAGTTGTAATGCCGAGCTATGTGTATAGTTATACATTATATGATAAATTAGGTAGAATATATGAAGTTGGAGAAGTAGTAAGTGCCAACCAAATAAATGGTGAATTTAATAATTATGAAGGAGAATTTATCCCGTGGATAACCGATGTTACAGCAGTAAGAAGACAAGTAACACAAACCTATTATGATGAACAACTTAACACACAAGTAGGCATTTACTTTTCAGAAAACACCCAAAAAGAATTAAGAACTAGGGTTGCTAGTATTACTAGAGAAGAACTTAATGATAACGATAAAAGTACTTACGATTATGGCACACACTTTAGTTATGATATTCATGGTAATGTAGAAGAGATTATTCAAGAAAATAATGGATTACCTACAAATTTATTATCTCAAACAAAAAAACGAATTACTTACGAGTATGATTTAATAAGTGGAAATGTAAATAAAGTTAATTATCAAGCAGGCAGAAACGATGAATTTTACCACCGTTACTGTTACGATGCAGATAATAGAATAACAAAAGTAGAAACCAGTAGAGACGATTATATTTGGGATACCGATGCCAAATATTTTTACTACGAGCATGGGCCTTTAGCACGTTGCGAAATAGGAGAAAAACATGTAGCAGGTACAGATTACGCGTACACATTACAAGGCTGGTTAAAAGGCGTAAACTCAAGCGTACTGAATACTAGTTATGATATTGGAAAAGATGCAGATGTAACTCAAAATGGATTAAACAGACAATTTGCAACAGATGCTTATGGATATAGCTTAGGTTATTATAAAGATGATTATACCGCAGTAAACCCAAGTGCCAATACAATGGTTGATAACTTTTTAGCAAGTGTTACAAACGGATCCAGTATGGATAATGCAGGCCCATCATTGTATAATGGTAACATTAGGCACATGACAATTGTAATGCGAGAAAACCTAAAAGAAGCTGTTTTAGCCATTCATGGTATAGCTTACCAATACGACCAAGCAAACAGAATACGTAAAAGCAATGTGTTTACAAGTACCGACATAGTAAATGTTAATAATTTTGATAACACAATAAATGATGGTCGCTACCAAACCGAATACCACTACGATTTAAATGGAAACATTACCCAATTAAAAAGAAGTGGAATAGACAATACAGACCCATTAAACCCTTTCGGACCAGGAGTAGGTGTGTTTGATATGGATGATATGAGTTATAAATATGCTAATAATGGAAATGGTAGAAACGAACATGATTTGCAAACATCTAGTTATGATTATAGAGATGGTAGTGTTGCAGCACCTCCAGTATCACCAAATTATAATACCAATCAATTAACACAAGTAATTGATGCAAATGGAGCTATAAATGGGGGAGATTTTCCCGGAACGGGAACCAACAACTACCACTACGATAATATAGGACAACTTATAAAAGATGACAGCGAAGAAATAGAAAACATTACTTGGGATGTTTACAATAAAATTGAAACCATTAGATATTCAAATCCAAACCATCAAGATCTAGCATTTAAATACGATGCATCAGGAAACAGAATAGCCAAAATTGTAAAAGAAAAAGATGCCAGTAATAACATAAAAACAGCCGATAATTGGATCTCTTATTTCTATCAAAGAGATGCCTCTGGTAATATTATGGCAGTTTATAAACAAAATATAGATTTAGTAAGTGGTAGCCTATACAAAGCAACCAATACCCTTATAGAAAGAGATATTTATGGAAGTAGCCGTTTAGGAACCGATAATATAGAACAAGTAACAGAAACATATTACAATGCTACAACAGGTGGAGGATCAGGTTTACCCGGTAGTGTTAGTGTTTTTAAAACTACAGGAGTAAACCTTGCAACAGAAGGTTTGTTAACCATTTCAGATGAATCTGGTTCAGAAATTAACATGATAATAAAAGCAAATGATAAAGAAGCGCTTACATTAAATATACCCACTACATTTAGCATAAATGGAGACACCATAAGTGGTGGGGGAGAATATACAGTAACACCAGGCCAAATAGTCAATTTACAGATTAGCGGATCTAGCTTTAACTCTAATTTAAATGGTAGAAATGCACTTTTCCTACAAAACAACGAAACAACACTGCAATACAGTGCTTTAGGGCCAATAACTATTTCGTCAATATCAGCAACTGTAATTAACTACTATACTCGAGTAATTGGAGAAAAAGTTTACGAAAAATCCAATCATTTAGGTAATGTACTGGTAACCTTGTCCGATCGTAAATTCCCAACCCAAACCACAACAGGAATCGGAAATACGTATG
>JAESTF010000204.1 GCA_016763795.1 Flavobacteriales bacterium | reverse complement strand
TAGTCTCCAACAATTGTGGTGTCGAACCCATTATATATGTTTCTCAAAGAGTCAATTGTTATAATGTTTTCTGAGGAGAGCTTTTTACAGGAATAGTGTCAAATTCTTTTTCGCAACTGGTAAAAAAGATAGCCGTTGTAATTAACGCTAGACCAAGTATATTTTTAATTTTCATCATTTTGTTTTTCTTTAAATCAATAATCTCTTTGTATTAAAAAGAGAAGCTAACCATAGCAAAAAAGGTTCTTCCGTACATGTATCCAAGTTTTGGAGGAAACTTACCTATTTCGTTTTGGTCGTATCTTAATTGTTCAAAACCACCTGTTTTAAAATCGGTGTTATCAAGCACATTGTTAACGTTAATGTTAAGTCTTATATAATATTTGTTTTTTATTCGCCATGATTTTCCTGCAAATAAATTAATAGAATAATCATTGTCCAGTTTTGTTTGGTCAACAATTTCACTCACCTGAGGGTCAGAAGATACGTATTTTGAAATTGCCTCTTCTGTTCTTCTATCAGGGTTAGCATCTAAATATATATTAGCAAAATAGTTAAAGTTTATACCAGTAAACCAATATTTAGGAGATCTGTACTGAACACCAATTGATGCAGCTGTTTGGGGAATTCCTCCTATTCTATAATTTTTAAAATAAATAGTTTTGTTCTCTGCTAAAGAGTTGGTAGAGTTGTCTTGAATTATTGTTGCTGTTGGTCTAGAATCGTATAAAAATTTACCTGTTGCAAATGCTCCAGAAACGGTAACAGTCGAAATAACTTTTACTTCTGCACCAATTTCAATACCAGTAAATACTTGGTCAACACCTGTCATCATATAATTAACAAAAGTGTTTAACTCATCATGGTAAAAACTTCTACTCCATGTCTTATCTTTAATTGTTGTATGGAATAACGTTGCTCTAGTTTTTACTTTAGGATAACGAACAATATAACTAATATCGCCAGACATTATTTTTTCACTTTTTAAATTAGGAACAACCTGATCTCTTGTTCTTGGAGAAACAAAAGCAGTTCTTGAAAAAGGCGCTCTTGTTAAGAATGCTCCATTTAATCGAATTAAATGCCTTCCTGTTAACTTATAAACAGCACCTGCCTTAAGCCCATAATTAAAAAAGCTTTGTTTTTCTGAATCACCAAAGGAGTTCTCAGGGAATAAACCACTTTTGTAATTACCTGTTCTCCAAAAAGAAGTACTTGTCAATGATAAAGCGGCAAACCAATCAATTTTCTTTGACAAACCTTCAACTTGACCAAATCCGTTATAGGTGTTAATGTTAATGTCATAGTCATAACCAAATCGATCACCTTCTTTAATAATTCTGTTCGGATTATTAACATCACTTTGAGCAACAGATTCATCAGCAAAATCTCTTTCTGCAAATTGATCAACATCAATCCAAAAATCAGCACCCAATAAATCATTAACTAGTTTATAATTGTTGCTTTTGTAAAGGCTAATGTTTAACCCTCCTGTCATCATTAATTTGTCGTTTTGTTTGTGACTTACAACGGTATTGAAACCATAATGCGTAACATCTTTTCTTGCTTCTTCAATAATATATTTGGCTCTATTCCCTGTTATATCATTACCTATAATCCCATCAACATTTGTTTGGGTATATAAATTTTTAGTATTAGAAAAATACATTTGGTCAAAATCTAACTGAGTAGTTGTTGGATCGTTTGATTGCCACAGAGAGGTTTGCAAATCAAATTGAGCCTCATCTCCTGGAGCATTATAGAAGCTAGGTAAATACCTGTAATAATCTGGTCGAGGATCTGCAGCATTATACCAATTTAATCGAGTGTTACCTTGTTTTCCGAAAGAATAAAAAGCAGAAGAATTAATTGTTGTTTTGTCATTCATTTTAAAATAATGATTTAACATTGCCATAGGTTTGTGAGTATTTCTAACCCTAGAGTTTCTTTTTTTTCCGTTTTGATAACCCCAATAAGAGTTGTAGTAATTGTTTCCTGTTAAAGCATACGTCTCTTGTGTTGATATACTTCTTTTTCCCTGAATGGTTGGTGCGCCAAACCCAACAAATCCAAGAGTATGTTTATCGTTTACTTTTTTCTCAACAGATAAAAAATAACTTGCTCCATTATAGTATGTACCATCTACATAACCTTCATCAGACCATCGTTTAGAAGCTGAAACAGCAATTGCCCAACCATTTTTCATCATTCCTGTAGCATGTGTCACCATTAATCTATTACTATAAGATCTGTTTGCAAGCGCATAAGAGACTTTCGTTCCTTTTCTAACAGCTGTCGCTCTAGCGTCAATATTTGAGAATCCTCCAATCCCTCCAAAACCATAAGAAGATGCGCTGATTCCTGCTTTTGACTCTTGGTAACGGGTAATATCATTTAACCCCCCCCAAAAAGCCCAAATAGCTCGACCTCCTTCGGGTCCATTAAGATTTACACCGTTCATACTTACTCTAAAGTTTTCAGAATCATAACCTCTAACACGGTATCTGGCAGCACTAAAATTAAACCCTGCAATATTTGAAAAAACATCTTTTGAAGATTGTAATAATCCAGAAACATCTTGCCCTTCAGAGTCACCTTCTAGTTCATCTAACGAAGTTGTAAATGTTGGAGCGGTTATTGTGTCTCCATTGTTAGATGCTGTTGAATCAGTTTGAGCATTAACATTGATTGTTGCTAGTAAAAGCGTAACGGATATTGTTTTTATTATTCTCATTTAATATAAAAAAAGGTATAAGAATAAAGTGGTTTGAAGTCTTACGTTGTATGCTTCACAGGGTATTCACTTTTTGCTGTTAATAACAAATATTAAAACAACAATTCAAAAATAAACTTTATAAATGATAAAACCTTTAAACTAATTAAATTGTTAATAATTATTTAACCTAAAGGATATAATTCAGATTCGAAAACAAAAAAATTATAACGTTGAAATTAGTTACTTTGCAAAAAACATAATTATGAAAAACTTAAATTTTATTTCTTTCGCACTGTTTTTACTTGCGATTAATCCATTGTTTTCTCAAGAGCAAAAGAAAGAGTATGTTGTAACAGGGCTTGGGTTTTATAACTTAGAAAATTTGTTTGATACTTTAATAGATTCTGATGCAAATAAAATTTTACAAGAAGATTTTACTCCAAAAGGACAAAAAGGATGGACATCAGAAAGGTATCAAGAAAAGCTGAAGAACATGTCTAAAGTAATAGCTGAAATAGGTACAGATGTAACCCCTGATGGATTAGCAATTATAGGTGTTGCTGAGGTTGAAAACAGATCGGTATTAGAAGATTTGGTATTGGAAGAAAGTATTAAAAAGAGAGGTTATAAGGTGGTTCATTATGATTCGCCAGATAAAAGAGGGATAGATGTTGGACTACTATATAATCCTAAATATTTTAAAGTAACATCTAGCAGAAGTGTTTCATTAAGAACTATAGACACTACATTTTATACACGAGACCAACTGTTGGTTAGCGGATTGTTAAATGGAGAAAAAATCCATGTAATTGTTGCACATTGGCCATCTCGAAGAGGAGGAGAGAAAAGAAGTAAACCAAGAAGAGCTTCGGCAGCAAAGTTGGGAAGAATGATAGTGGATTCTTTACAAAAAATAGATCCTAATGTAAAGGTATTTTATATGGGAGATTTAAATGATGATCCAACTGATGAGAGTGTAAAAAAACATTTACGAGGTATAGGAAAGGAAGAAAAAGTGCAAAAAGGAGACTTGTACAACCCTTGGGAAAGCTATTATAAAAAAGGAATAGGAACTTTGGCATATCGAGATGTGTGGAATTTATTTGATCAAATTTTGGTTTCAGAGTCGCTATTAGGAAAGGATTATTCATCTTTTAAATTATACAAATCGAAAATATTTAGTAAGGCCTATTTAAAAAATTCAATAGGAAGATATAAAGGATACCCTTATCGTTCTTTTGCCGGAGGAACTTACGTTGCAGGTTATAGCGATCATTTTCCTGTGTATATGTTTTTAATTAAAGAACTTAAATAGGTATGAGAGTATTTCAGAAAACATTATTAGTATTGTTTATTGCTTTTGGGATTAATGCTAAATCACAAGACACAATAACAGTTTTGTCATACAATATTTTAAACTACCCAATTTCTAACCCAACTAAAGCGGATACGTTAAAACCGATTATAAAATATATTCAACCAGATATTTTTATGATTACTGAATTAACTTCTGGTGCTGGAGCAACAACTATTTTAAATGATGCGCTAAATGTTGAGGGGGTTACTTTTTATCAAAAAGCAACATATTTTAATGGGCCAGATACAGATAATATGTTGTATTATAATTCGGATAAATTAGTACTACAAAGTCAGCACGAAGTGCAAACAGCTCTCAGAAACATTAGTGAATATGTCTTGTACTATAAGGCGACCGGAATGACGGCAGCTTCAGATACTATTTTTATGTATTGTTACATGGCACATTTAAAAGCGAGCCAAGGAACTACAAACGAGCAAAGAAGAAATCAGGAAGCCATTTTAATTAAAAATTATATGGATTCTAGAACCAATATTGAAAACGTTTTTTTTGGTGGTGATTTTAATTTTTACTCTAACTCTCTTACAACGGAACCTGCATTTAATACTATTTTAAATGGGGGGAATGTTGCTTTATTAGACCCTATTTCTTCTCCAGGGGTTTGGCACAACAACACTTCTTTTTCGGCAATACATACACAGAGTACAAGGGCTGGCAGTTTAGGTGATGGTGGTTCTTTTGGAGGGATGGATGATCGTTTTGATTTTATCTTTTTTACATCAGATTTAGAAACAGGAGCAAATAAATTAACTTATGTTCCGGGATCGTATAAGGCTATTGGTAATGATGGAAACCATTATAATCAATCGCTTAACGCTGGAACAAACAATTCTGCCCCAGCCAATGTAATTGATGCGTTATATTATATGTCAGATCATCTACCTATTGTTTTAAAAGCAACTGTTCCAATAAATGTTGGGGTGGAAGAAATTGTAACAAATGGGAAATGGACAGGGTTTTTGGTTTCGGAATATTTTAGTTTTAAATCAGATAAAAGAGAAAAACAATTAACGGTTTTTGTTTATGATTTATTGGGGAAAACAGTTCAACAACAACAATATAACAATAGTAACAACTTTAATTTATCACTTGAAAACCTTAATCAAGGACTTTATTTTGTTAAAGTGATATCTACAACCCAACAAGAAAGTTTTAAGGTTTTTAAAAGGTAAAGATTATGAAATCGTTTTTTTTAGCATTTTGTTTTTGCGGTTTTGTTTTAATCACTCAAGCACAAACAAACCATGGAATTAAGGAAGTTTCAGCGTCTTCCGTTCAAAAAAAATGTGGAGAATGTTTATCTATAATGGGAAATCTACCCCCAGAAGTTTCTTATGGATTTTATTTAGAGGGTCGTAAAATTTATTTTATGATGACGGATAAGCGATATTTTGACCTTATTTTTAAAAAAGGAATGGATGGCATTGCTGTTGATATTATTACCAAAACTCAATTCCCTTGCGGAGGAGAAAATCAATTAGCTAATTCCAGTGTTCACATGGGGAAATTATTAAAACCCATATATTATAAAGAGTTTAAAAAAAATATTTTAGTTGGCGAAAATGGGCAGGTAGGTATATTGGCAGGGCAACTACCAGAAAAATATCTAAAAGAAGAATATGAGCTAAACCTTTTGATTTTGAAAGATGGGAACATGTGCTATTATCAAAGTTTTTCAGATTTACCTCAAGCACGGTGGGGCCTTCTTGATATGGGATTATATCAAGATACTATTTCGATTAATGAAACAACAGCTGAAGGAGGTGGAGTAACTGATAGAGTTAAAAGGTTAAACAAAACAATGAAATTTGTAATTCCTTTTGAAAAAGGGAAGTCTGAATATTCTCCTGAAGATATTAAACCATTATATGATTCTTTACAGCTCACTGATTATACGATTACCAAGACCACGATAAAAGCATATTCTTCGGTTGAGGGGACTTTGGAAGGAAACATTAAGTTACAAAATAAAAGAGCTGAAAGTTTGGTTAAAGCACTACAAAGTTTTCAAAAAGGAATTATTACTACAGAGATTTCTTCATCTGAAAATTGGGTAGAATTTTTAATGGATGTCTCCACTGCAGGCTATGGAAACGTTGCTAAAATGACGAAAGAAGATATTAAAAAAGAATTAAATACTAAAGGATTGGCAAAAAAACTGGAGCCATTTTTAAAAAATCATAGAAAAGCTATAATTGTTTTAGAATTAGAAAAAAACACAAAATACTTGTTGGAGAATAATATGGCTATAAAAGCTTTTTATGAAAGTGCAATTAAAAATAGTTCTATGGATGAGGCTATTGAGTTACAAAATGAAATTTTCGCAAGGATCCGGAACAACAAAATGCCTAGTAGTACTTTAAAAGAATTTTCTATACCAAAAGAAGTTGGTTATGGGACATTATTAAAAAATAATGCTGCATTTGAGTTTGAGCAAAATGAGGAAGATCTTTACGCTGCAATAGTTGCTTTTAAAGATTTAGAATTGTTGTTACCAAAAGACAATCATATTAAGTATAATATTTGCGTATTGCAGTTAAAATCATGGGTTTTAGGAGAGTTATTAATAGAACCTGAGCAGTTGTTAAAAGACCTTAAAGGGTTAACTCGTAAAGGGATTGATGGAAAATTAGTTAAGTATTTAATGCTGAATTATCATATTATTAATAGCGAGTATATGATGTTTAAACAAGATTATGCTGCAAAGGATGTCTCACTAAATTATATTTATAAAAATTACAAATACTTAAAGTTATCTAATGAAAACTACTTACAGTTAGCTCGTTATTTTTCTAGTTATAGTAGGTATGATTGGTCTGAAAAAGTGTTAAAGCCACATATTCGTAAAATTGATGTAGATGAGGAGTTGTTATTTTATTACATTAACTTAACAATCATTGACCCTAAAAATACAAAAAATCAAGCCTATAGAACCATAATGTTGAATGCTATTAATTTGAATAAAAATAGATTTTGTAAACTTTTTGACCCGTTTGGGAAGGGAGGTATTAATTTTCAACTGCTGAGAGATGAGTACTTAAAATCTACATATTGCGAAAACTGCAACAAATAAAATCTATAGAAAATAGTAACTTACTTTACAACTATTCCTTACTTTCACACGTCTCTTAATAGCACAGATTAAAACAAGAGTTTAAGGTTGAATATTTATTCTAAAAAACAACGATGGAAACTGCTTTTAGCAGGGGCTGCGGTAATTATTATTATGGCTTCGCTGTGGTATACGAATGTTATTGTTCAAAAAATTGCTTCAGAAGAACGAAATAAAGTTCAGTTGTGGGCCGAGGCTATCAAAAATAAAGCTTCTTTGGTAAATTACACAAGAGAATTGTTTAATAAAATATCGAAAGAAGAGCGTAATAAAATTGAAATTTGGGCAGAAGCGACTAAACGAATTGTTACTTCAGACAACCAAGAGGCAACATCTTTTTATCTTCAAATAATTGGCGAAAACGAAACTATTCCTGTTTTAGTTTTAGATGAAAACGACCAAATTATGAATTACAGGAATTTTGATTTAGAAGAAGGGATAGATACTACTGCCTTTTTAATGAGCCAGTTGGATTTAATGAAGAATAAAGACGAGCCTATTGAGTTAATAATACATGTAACAAAAAAACTAAAATGGACTTATAAACTTTATTATAAAGATTCAAAAATATTCTCTGAACTTAAAATAGTTTTAGATGATTTGATACAATCATTTATTTCTGAAATAGTAATTAATTCAGCTTCTGTGCCTGTAATTTATACAGATAGTTCTCAAACAAAAATTATAGAATCCGGGAATTTAAAGGGTGGGAAAACAGGAATAGGGCAAGATTTTTTAATGGCCACTATTGCCGAAATGAAAGAAGAAAATGATCCAATAGTTATTAAAATAAATGGGAAAGTAGAAAATTATATTTTTTATTCAGATTCTGAATTATTACAACAACTAAGGTATTATCCTTATTTTCAGATGCTTATAATTGGTTTATTTCTCTTGATTTCTTATTACCTTTTTAGCACATCTCGCAAGATTGAGCAAAACCAAGTTTGGGTAGGGATGGCAAAAGAAACAGCTCATCAACTAGGAACACCTTTATCATCGTTAATGGCTTGGGTCGAATATTTAAAGTTAAAAGACGTTGTTGATGAAAACACCATTAATGAGTTATCTAAAGACATTACAAGATTAGAAACAATTACAGAACGTTTTTCTAAAATAGGATCTGTACCAAATTTAGAATTAGAAAATTTAAATACCGTTATTAATGAATCGTTAAACTACCTTAAAGTAAGAATTTCTAAAAAAGTGAACATTACGTTTACTACACAAAACAATGCTCAGGTGGAAGCAAAATTAAACCCATCACTATTTAGTTGGGTGTTAGAAAATTTGATAAAAAATGCTGTTGATGCGATGAAAGGAGATGGAGATATTCAAATTTATATTACAGACCAGAGTCAGTTTGTTTATATAGATATTACAGATACTGGAATAGGAATCCCTAGAGCAAACCAGAAAGCTATTTTTGAACCAGGGTTTACCACTAAAAAAAGAGGTTGGGGTTTAGGGTTATCATTAGTAAAAAGAATTGTTGAAAATTACCATGAAGGAAAAATTTTTGTAAAACAATCGGACGAAACAGGGACGGTTTTTAGAATTGTACTTAATAAGTAAGAAGGTTATGTGTGCATGGGTTTATAAGTTTTTTTTGTCTTCTTTTTAACTTCTAATCAAATAAACTTTCAATCCGTTTTGGCAGGCATTTACATTCATATTCCTTTTTGCAAACAAACTTGTAGCTACTGCGATTTTCATTTTTCTATTTCATTAAAGTATAAAACAGATTTAGTTAAAGCACTTGTTTTAGAAATTGAAAACAGAAAACATCAATTAACTAGCGAAATAAATACTATTTATTTTGGTGGAGGAACACCCTCTTTATTAAATGATGATGAGTTAAAATTAATTATTGATGCTGTTTATCAAAATTACAATGTTGCTAGTAATATAGAATTGACATTAGAATGTAATCCAGATGATTTATCTAAAAACAAACTAAAAGAATTAAAAAATGCTGGAGTTAATCGACTTAGCATTGGGGTACAATCTTTTGATAATGAAGAACTTCAGTTTTTTAATAGAGCACATAACTCCTCCCAGGCAGAATCGAGCATTAAAAGAAGTCAAGATGTTGGTTTTGAAAATATTACGATTGATTTGATTTATGGTTCACCATTATTAACAGATAAAATTTGGCTAGAAAATTTACAAAAAGTAAATGATCTTGAAGTTCCTCACCTTTCGGCTTATGGGTTAACTGTTGAGCCTAAAACGAAACTAGATCATCAAATAAAAACAGGACAGTTTCCTATTTTAGATGATGATAAAATGATCGCTCAGTTTAAAGTGTTGGTTCAAAAAACCAAGGAATTTGGCTTTACACAATATGAAGTTTCTTCTTTTGGTAAAAAAGGATTTTACTCACAGCATAACAGTAATTACTGGAAAGGAGTCGAATATTTAGGCTTTGGACCTTCTGCTCATTCTTATATCGGAGAAAAACGAATTTGGAATGTTTCCAATAACATTAAGTATATCAAGGCGTTGAATACTGCTGGAATTTATTTTGAAGAAGAAACGATAGATGAAAAAACAGCATTTAACGAGTATGTTTTAACCCGCTTAAGAACTATTTGGGGGATAGATTTGGATTTTATTAAAAACAATTTTAATGAAGAAATTAACACTCATTTTCAAAAAGAAATTCAACAGTATTCAAAATCTTCTTATCTTCAAACCGAAAAAGATAAAATTACATTAACCCAAGAAGGAATTTTTATTGCGGATAAAATCACTTCTGACTTGTTTTATGTTTAGATGAAAACAAAAATTCAATACAATAATAGGGAGTACAGAATAGACTTATCGAAACCAATAGATATTTCTATTCCGTTAAAAGCTGATAAAAGCAACTTGACGGCCTGGTATGTTGATGCACCAAAATTTGAAGCTGTAGTTGGCGAAGGTTTTGTTGGTGATGTAAATAAAGGAGGATCAGTAAATTTTAGAAACATATTTTTTAATCCTCATGGACATGGAACACATACAGAGTGTGTTGGGCACATTAGTAAAGAAAACTATACGATTAATAAATGTTTAACCGAATTTTTCTTTTTGGCTGAGGTTGTTAGTATTATTCCAAAAAGCATTAAAAATGATAGCATTATTACCCTAGATCAAATAAAAAACAGTTGGAAAAGCAATGGTGCAAAAGCGATCGTAATTAGAACGTTACCAAATAATGATGTTAAATTGTCCATGCAATATTCCAACACTAATCCACCATTTATTTGTTTTGAAGCAGTTCAATTTTTAATTGATAACGGCATAGAACATTTGTTAATTGATACACCTTCTGTGGATAAAGAAGATGATAATGGTGTGCTAAAATCGCACCATACTTTTTGGGAATACCCCAATAATACTCAGCAACAAAGAACAATTACAGAGTTAATATTTGTTGCTGATGAAATTGAAGATGGAACTTATTTTATCAACATTCAAATTGCTAGTTTTGAAAATGATGCTTCGCCTAGTAAACCGATTTTGTACAAAATTTTGCTATAACTTCTTTATCAAAAAAAGAATAGTACAAGTTTTAATTTTGTTATTTTTGATTTATTAAAAGATAATTTTAGAAAGGAAAAAAATGAAATTAGACGAATTAGACTTAAGTATTTTAAAAAGACTACAGGAAAATGGTAAAATTACAAACCTACAGCTTTCAAAAGACATAGGTTTATCTCCAGCACCAACATTAGAGCGAGTTAAAAAATTAGAAGGCAATGGTTTTATTCAGAGCTACCATGCATTAGTTGACGAGTCGAAATTAGAACTAGGTATTTCAGCATTTATGCAAATATCTTTAATCAGACAGAGAGATAATGCAATCAATAATTTTATTGCTCAAATTAAGAAGATTGATGAGGTTTTAGAGTGTTATAATGTTACAGGTCAGGCAGATTATTTATTAAAAATTATGG
>JAESTF010000203.1 GCA_016763795.1 Flavobacteriales bacterium | reverse complement strand
TATTTATCCAATTTAGCTTTAGTTTATAGGAAATTTATTTCAGATAATAACATTTCTTATATATTTGGAGAGCAAACTTGGGCCCATGAGTTATTATTACATAGAGTTTGTAGCTTTAATAGCGAATTAAAATCAAAGTATTACTATCCAACCTCTATAAGAATTCCAAGTGGAAAATATGCTTTCTTTAACGATGAGTTTGGATGTGATATATTAAGCTTTAAATCAGAACAAGATTCCCCTGAACAACCTTTGCTAAAAGCAAAAAAACCAGATTACTTAGCCTTAAACAATAAAGTTTTAAGCGCTAAATCTAAACCTTCATATTTTCTTAAAAAATTTAAATATTTTTTTACAGAGCGATTAAAAGAGGCTCACGATCCGACTAAACCAGACGATTTAAAAAGAGCCTTTAGAGGATTTTTTAGTTATTATTTAAATAAAAAACTATATTCTTGGTTTGTAAAAGAAATTAAAAAAGAAGAACTGAAAGGAAAAGATTTTGTTGTTTTCACTCTACATAAACAACCAGAAGCTTCGGTAGATAATACTGGTAGATATTATGAAGATCAATTGGTTGTTATAAAAAATATATGGAGAATTTTACCTGAAGATATGCTACTCATTGTAAAAGAACATTCAAACGCGATAGGAGATAGGCCCCTTAGTTTTTATAGAACAATTTCAAAAATGCATAATGTTAAGTTTATTCAATACAATGAAGATTCTTACACTTTAATAGAAATGTCAAAAGCTGTGTTTACTATTTCTGGCACAATAGCGTATGAAGCTGCTTTAATGGGAAAGCATTCATTTACTTTTGCACCATTATTTTTTAATAAACTATCGCTATGTAATCATATTACGCTAGAAGATTTAAGAGATCCTAAAAAGACCTTAAATAATCTTATTGGTACATATGAATATGATAAATCGGTGGACCAAGTATATTCTAATTGGATACATGCAAATAGTTTTGATGGAATTATGAGTGATTATAATTCTAATCCAGCTTGCATGGAAGATGGAAATATTGACAAATTAGTAAGTTCAATTAAGTTTATAATATCAATATAACCCTTAAATGAACCTAATGATTAGAAAACTGATACATTTTTTTAAAACAGAGGGCATATTTTTAGTCATCTCGGCATTGATATTGTCTGTTTTTTTAAATTATCATTTGGCAGTAATATTTATTCCGATAATACTTGTTTATTCCTACTACAAAATAATAAAAGAAAACAACTTTACCTTTGTCTTAGTATTGATGTTGTTAGCAAGAATAATTATGGGATTGGTAATTCCAAAAAATGATCTTTCATTTAATGTCTTTAATGTAGTAGCTAATTATTTACCTTTTTTAATTTATATTTTCAAAAATATCAAGTTCGATAAGGTTTTAGTAATTAGTAACTTAAAGGTTATTAAGTTTACTTTTTTATATGCTATAGCTCTTATTATATTGAGCTTAATAAACGTACGGATTAGTTATACAGAATGGCCAGAGGAAGTTTTTCCGATATTAATGTTTGTCGTTTTGTTTTCTCAAGTAAAACCAAAAGATCTGAATATTGATTTAAATTTTTTAGTTAAATTTTTTCGGTATACCTTTTCAATAGTTATTAGTCTGTATTTGCTATCGAATTTTGATGATCTGCAACGATATGTTTTATTGGAAGGAATAATATTCAGAGAACCGATAGTTGAAATTTATACTACGATTGGTAAGATTTTAATTAGAAATATGGGGTACGTATTTGATTTTAGAATACTAGGTCAAATAGCTATTCTCTACTATCTAATTGTTTTCTTTTTGAAAAAGAAATTTAATCTTTTTGATGTTTTATTACTTACAAGTGTTATTCTTACGACTTACTCAAGGGGTCCTTTAATTATTTTTGCTCTAGTTTTGATACCGGTATTCTTAAAAAAAGAGAATTATAAGTTAAAGAACTTAAAGTATTTAGCTATTGTACTTCCCATACTTTTTTTTAGAGTATTTAACCCTCACAATCCGGGAGGAATGGGAGATACCGAATATTTAAACTCTTTTGATTTAACGAAAGAAAACAATGCTATTTCTCAGCGGGGTAAATTTATGACCTATTCATTTGATAAGTTTTTGGAACAACCAATGGGAAGAGGAGTTGGTGCATTGTCTTCAAAAAATGCAGGAGTTAAGATAGATTTTGGATACAGAGATAAAGAAAAGAAACATAGATTGTTTTATTACAAAGTAGGAGATGCTTATTACGCCTTATCTTTAGCAGAAAAGGGAGTAATAGGATTTATACTATTATTTCTATCATGTTTTGAAATTTACTTTGAGAGGAAGTATTTAATGTCTTTTTTTGTTTCGTTAGGCTTTGCAATAAACATGATTGGAACAGATATTCCTAAAGAAGGGTTTTATTATTTTGTAATAATTGTAATTATTTTTTATTTAAATAAAAGGAAGGATGAGGTTATTAGTTGATGCACATCTTTTTGATGAAAAATTTCAAGGAAGCAGATCTTATTTAAAAGGTTTGTATACAGCATTAATACCAATTGCAAAAGATTGGGAATTTTATTTTGTTGCAAACGATGTAGAAAATTTAGAAAAAGAGTTTGGAACAGCTAAGAATGTTCATTACTTAAAATTTTCATCAGATAATAAGTATTATCGATTGTTAATTGATTTTCCCAGAATTATAAGTGAAAATAAAATCGATTATGCACACTATCAATACATATCCCCTTTTATAAAAAACTGTAAGAACATAGTAACTACGCATGATATATTATTTAATGAAGAGCGGTTTAAAAAATACTTTCCGTTAAAGTATCGAATAGTTAACAATTTTTTATTCAAGCAATCAGCAAAAAAAGCAGATCTATTATTAACTGTTTCGGAATATTCTAAAAAGAAAATTTCTGAATATTATAATTTAAAAGAGAATCAAATATTTGTTACACCTAACGCAGTTTCTAAAGATTTTTCTATTGAAAATGATAGTACTGAAAATAAAGATAAATATAGACTAGAGAAATATATATTATATGTTAGTCGAATAGAACCACGGAAAAATCACATTGTCCTATTAAAAGCTTATACAGAACTAAAATTATGGGAAGAAGGTTATAAGCTTGTTTTTATTGGAGTTGAAGATATAGTCTCGGAAAAGTTAAATCAATATAAAATAGATCATTCAAACCATTTAAAGAATAATGTTTTGTGGTTAGAAGGTATTAAGCATAATGATTTAAGATGGTTTTATAAAAATTGCGACTTATTTGTATTCCCATCCTTTGCAGAAGGGTTTGGAATTCCTCCTATGGAAGCTATTGTTATGGGTAGAAAAGTACTATGTTCATCCGCTACAGCATTAAGTGATTTTGATTTTCCAGAAAGCATGAGCTTTGATCCTTTTAATTTGGAAGAATTAAAAACTAAAATGAAAAGTTTATTAGAGAATGATTTTTTAGATATAGAACAAGTTAAAGAGAGGTTATTATTAAAATACAATTGGGATCATATTGCGGAAAACTTTTATAATAGAGTTAAGAAGGAGATTGAATGATGAGATTGAAAAGTCATAGCATAACTCTCTTGATTGCAATATTAGTATCGCTTTTTATTGTTACTATAATTTATTCGTCCAATAAATTTGTTTGGAAATCAAATAAAGTTGAATCAATAAATATTTATACTAAAACTTATTATAAAGGAATAAGACCTATAGTTTATATAATCGATAAATCAGATGTTGATTTCAATTTTTCAAAACCTTATAAACACCAAATAGATAAGGATGGCTCGTTTAAGTTTGATTTTGGAGAGACTAAAGAGTTAAGAAAATTTAGACTTTATTTTGATCAAGCTATTGATAGTTGTTTATATATAGAAAAGATTCTTTTTAATAAAGAGAGCACTCAGGATTTAGCTCTCTTAAAAGAACTACAACTTAACGATGTTGTTAATATTCTTGAAGTGAAGACGGATAATAAAATTTTAGGAATAAAAACTAATAAAGGATATTTAGAATCTTCCAAAAACTATTTATACTCTAGCGATATAACTTCTATACTAGTTGCTTTTTGTAGTATGATTTTAATTTTAGGACTTCTGTACTATATATTTAAGAGGTTTTATTTAGCCGATTTCAGTTTTAAAATCAGGGAATTAAGTGTGATTGTTTTTATTTCATCTATATTTTTACCCCATCCTATTTTTAATGTTGCACTTATTTTTTCAGCGTTACTAATGATAAAACATTTTAACCTAAGAGAATTCATTTCTAATAAAATTAACCTAATATTTATTGGATTATTCTTAGTCCTTCTTTTTAATGATTTATTTATTTCAGCATCTGGTTTTCATAATTTGAAGGCTACAGAAAAGAATTTGCCATTATTGATTTTGCCAGTATATATATCGTGTATTAGAGGTGTTAAGGTGTTAAAATATTTTCCAATATCAGCTATTTTTATTGGCGTTGGTTTGTTTTTAACATCAATGATCGATACCATTATTTTTAAGAATATTAATTACTTTTCATTTGAAGAATTTACAAAATATATTCACCCAGTTTATTTTTCCTATTTACTTTCATTTTCGATATTCTATATATTTTTGAATCCTAAAATAGAAACGAAGTATAAGAACATTGTACAAGCAATATTATTTTTCTTTTTAATTCTTGCAGGCTCAAAAATGATAATTACGCTTACACTTATTATTTATATGGCTTTGTTTGTTCGCAATAAGAAATCAATTGTTATAGTTTTATTTGGTGTAATTTTATTAGCCTTATTCCCACCAATACAAAATAGATTTAAAGAAGTTGTAAATCTAAATGATTTGAGTATTGTAAAGGAGGATATTATTACAGATACTAATGATCATAAAATTAATGGATTGACTTTGAGGGTGTTGATTTGGCAAGAAACGATAAAAACTGTAAATACACTACCAAAATTTTTATTTGGATTAGGTGTAGACGATGCATCTAATGAGGCCTTAAAAGTAAACCTTGAAAATAGAGGCTTAGGCAAGTATAAACGATATTCTACTCACAATCAATTTATTAACCTGTATATGAGAACAGGCGTTGTAGGGCTTATTATTCTATTACTTTTAATAGGAAGTGTTTTTTATGCTGCCCTAAGAAAAAAGAACAAAATGCTGCTAATAATGATAGTAATGTTCACTTTTGCAATGCTAACAGAATCAGTTTTTCAAAGAGTATTAGGTATATATTTTTTTACAACTGTTCTTTTATTTTTAATGAAACCCATTTTTTTAAATGAAAATAGCAATAATTGGAACTAGAGGAATTCCAAACCATTATGGTGGTTTTGAACAGTTTGCAGAATATTTATCTCTAGGATTGGTAAATAAAGGACATGAAGTTTGGGTGTATAATTCTCATTTACACCCTTATCAAGAAGATAATTGGAAAGGGGTGAATATCGTTCATTGTAAAGATATGGAAGATAAAATGGGCGCGGCAGGGCAATTTATTTATGATTTAAATTGCATATTAGATTCTCGAAAAAGAAAATTTGACATTGTTTTACAATTAGGATATACAAGTAGTTCTGTTTGGGGGAAGCTATTGCCTAAAAAATCCGTTGTTATTACCAACATGGATGGTTTGGAATGGATGAGAAGTAAGTTCTCAAAGAAAGTACAATACTTCCTTAAAAAAGCAGAAAAATGGGCCATCAACACAAGCGATTATTTAGTTGCCGATTCAGTGGGAATTCAACAACATTTAAAAACAAATTTTAATGTTGAATCAACATATATCCCATATGGAGCGCATATCTTTAATACTCCCAACAGAAATGTTTTAGATGATTATAAACTCAAAGAGTATGATTATTATATGTTAATTGCTAGGATGGAGCCAGAAAATAATATTGAAATTATTTTAGATGGTTACAATCAAAGTGGAAACTTAAAACCATTTCTGGTTGTAGGGAAAACAGAAAATGAATTTGGTACCTATTTAAAAGAAAAATTTAAAAACAATAAAAATATTCAGTTTTTAGGGGGGATTTATGATATTGAAATTTTAAATAATTTGAGATTTTATACCGGCTTATATTTTCATGGGCATTCGGTTGGAGGAACAAATCCATCATTATTAGAAGCAATGTCTTCTAATGCCTTAATTGCAGCTCACGATAATATTTTTAATAAAAGTATCTTAGGGAAAGAAGCATTATATTTTTTAGATAATAATGATGTGAGTAAATTGTTTGATAAAGAGATTGAGTTATTTAGAAAAGAATTTACAGCGAAAAATATAGAGAAAATACAAACCCTTTACACTTGGGATAAAATTATTGATGACTACGAGAACTTATTTATTAAATTAGCGAAATAATAAGTGTGTATAATTTAATCCTGTGAATAAAAATCACAAATATTTTTTAGGTCTTTACTATCGATTTATCGATTTGTTAACACTAAATGTTGCTTTTTTTATTGCAAAATTTATCCGTTTTCAAGGAGTAAAAGAATATAGCTTTTTAGAAAGTAAATATCTTAACCTTCTTATAGTTATAAATCTTTCTTGGATTATATTATCTCATTCTCAAAAAATTTATAGTACTTTTTTATTTACGAGTAGAAGGCGATATTTTTTTAGAGTGGTATTAGTTGTTTTACTTCAGTTGCTTATAACTATAGGACTTAATGGGTTAATAAAAACATTCTATTCAAGATTGTTTTTGCTCTACACCTTTATTGGTTTCGCAATTATAATGACATTAGGACGTTTTTTAACAAACCTTTTTTATAAAGCTTATTTATCTAAAAAACTTAAGAAAAACCTTATTGTAATTGTAGGAGAAGGGTTTTCTGTTAAAGATGTACAATCAACTTTACTTGTAAATACAATTGATGAAAATTATCAAAAGATAGAGGGAATTAATGGGACAGATAATTTAATAGAAAACTTAGAAAACTTCAAAAAAGAAACACCAATTACTGAACTCTATATTAAAATATCATTGCTTAATGAGGATTTAATGGAAAACCTTTCTAATTATTGTGATAATAATTTTATAAGACTCAGGCTGATATTGGATTGGCAAAGAGTTAGTTCTAAGGTTATTGAGTCGAGAAATATTAGCCATACAACTGTTCTAAATATACCCTTAACACCTTTAGATGACCCATATAATACATTGTTAAAACGAAGTTTTGATATTTTGTTTTCGTTGTTTATTATAATTACAGTTTTTAGTTGGCTGTTTCCAATTTTAGCAGTAGTAATTAAATTAACATCTAAAGGACCTGTATTTTTTAAGCAAAAAAGAACAGGAATAGATAACAAAGAGTTTAATTGTTGGAAATTTAGAAGCATGACTGTTAATGATGATTCTGATAAAATTCAAGCAACAAAGGGGGATAAGAGAATAACAAAAGTTGGACATTTTATTCGTAAAACAAGTTTAGATGAATTTCCTCAGTTTGTTAATGTTCTTTTAGGTGAAATGAGTGTTGTAGGACCTCGTCCTCATATGTTAAAACACACAGAAGAATACAGCCAATTAATAGGTAACTTTATGAATAGACATGCTATCAAACCAGGAATTACTGGTTTAGCACAAGTTAAAGGTTATAGAGGAGAAATTGATGAAGACCATTTGTTGGTAAGCAGAGTAAGATTAGATACTTTTTACGTTAATAATTGGTCGCTGTACTTAGACTTGAAAATTGTATTTTATACCATCTTCGGAGTTTTTCAAGATCATAAATAAACTCCAACTATTTTAATACATTTGTTCCACTAAAAAATACATTATGGAAGTAGCAGAAATAAAAGATATTGCATTAAAACAAAAACACATTGATTTAGGTGCGAAAATGGTTGAATTTGCTGGGTTTAACATGCCTTTACAATATACAGGTTTAAAAGATGAGCATTTAAACGTTAGAAATAATGTTGGTGTTTTTGATGTTTCTCATATGGGAGAATTTATGCTAACTGGAGCAGGGGCTTTAGATTTAATTCAGCGAATTACATCAAATGATGCTTCAAAATTAACTGTTGGTAAAGTACAATACTCTTGTTTCCCAAATAACGAAGGTGGAATAGTAGATGATTTATTGGTTTACATGTTAGGAGAAGAAGAGTATATGTTGGTAGTAAATGGAGCCAATTTAGATAAAGATTGGGCTTGGGTAAATAAGCATAATACTACGAATGTTACCATTGAGGATAAATCGAATAATATGTCATTATTGGCAGTACAAGGTCCAAATGCACAAAAAATGTTACAACCATTAACCAATATGGATTTAGACATGGTTTATTACACGGTGCAAAGAGGAACTTTTGCGGGGGGTGAGAATGTTATTATTTCATCGACAGGTTATACTGGTGCAGGAGGTTTTGAAATTTATTTTGATAACGAAAACGCAGAAGCTGTTTGGAATGCAATACAAGAAGCAGGAAAAGCTGTAGATATGAAAATGGCTGGTTTAGCTTGTAGAGATACATTAAGGTTAGAAATGGGGTTTTGTTTGTACGGAAATGATATTAATGATACAACATCTCCTCTTGAAGCTGGTTTAGGCTGGATTACTAAGTTTACTAAAGATTTTGTGAATTCAGATAACTTAAAAGCTCAAAAAGAAGCTGGAGTTACAAAAAAATTAGTTGGATTTGAATTGATTGATAGAGGTATTCCTCGGCATGACTATGAGATAGTAGATGCCGATGGAAATAATATTGGAATTGTAACATCAGGTACAATGGGACCTTCGGTTGAAAAAGCAATAGGAATGGGATATGTAACAAAAGAAAATGCGAAAGTAGATTCTGAAATATACATTTCCATTAGAAATAAAAACATTAAAGCAAAAGTGGTTAAAATGCCATTTTATAAAGGATAATTAGTGTTTAGTATAAAGTTGTTAGTGTATGGTAATTACATAACAACTAAAAACCATACACTAACAACTATAGACTAAATTATGAGTGAAGAATCATCAGGAAATACAAAGAAAGTTGAAGTAATTCTTTCCCCAGCATTATTTCCCGCATATTTTGAAAGTAAAGACTGTACAGTAGTTGTAATAGATATTTTTAGAGCAACATCTGCAATATGTGCAGCTTTTGAGAGTGGAGTGGAAGGTTTAATTCCCGTAGCAACATTAGAAGAAGCAATCGATTATAAATCTAAAGGTTATTTAGTTGGTGCAGAGCGGAATGCAGAGGTAGTTCCAGGATTTGACTTTGGAAATTCACCATTAGGATTTAAAGATGGACAATTTAAAGGTGAAACAATTGTATTAACCACTACTAATGGAACTAAAGCTATTGAGATGGCTAAATCAGCAGCTAAAGTTATAGTAGGAGCTTTTACCAACTTATCAGCTTTGTGCGATTATATCGAAAAAGAAGACAAAGATGTTTTGTTATTTTGTGCAGGATGGAAAGATAGATTTAATTTAGAGGATACTTTATTTGCCGGAGCTGTAGCTCAAAAAATATCTCAAAATTTAAGATTTCAAAACCTTTCAGACTCTAGTATTGCAGCCATTAATATGTATAATGGAGCAAAAGATGATATGTATAAATTTTTAGGAGAATCATCCCATAGAAAAAGACTAAGTAGATTAAATATGGAAGAGGACGTTATTTATTGTTTAACTTTAGACCAATCTAATATAGTTCCTGTTTTAGATGGAAATGTTATTGTGAGTGATAAAAAATAAACCTGTTCTTCACAATGGCAAAAAATAGTATGAAATTTATACCAAAATATATCATAAGCTTATTTTTAGTCATGGCTATTATGTTTTCTTTTTTTCAAGAAAGAGCAGAATCTTGGGGTTTTTTCGGGCATAAAAAGATAAACCGAATGGCGGTATTTACGTTGCCTCCAGAAATGGTTAAATTTTACAAAAAGAATATAGAATATCTTACAGAACATGCTGTAGATCCTGATAAAAGAAGATATGCTGTTGATGGAGAAGCGCCAAGGCATTACATAGATATAGACCATTATGTACATTCTGGAGAAGACCCTTTTAAAGTTGTTCCTGAAAAATGGTTTGATGCAGTAGATAAATTTACTGAAGACACTTTGCAAGAATATGGTATTGTTCCTTGGCATGTTGATGTGATGGTTACACGATTAACCAAAGCATTTGAAGCAAAAGATGTAGATAAAATATTACATCTTTCAGCAGATTTAGGGCATTATATTGGCGATTCCCATGTACCATTACATACTACCGAAAATTATAATGGACAATTAACCGGACAAAGAGGAATACATGGTTTTTGGGAATCGAGATTACCAGAGCTAAAACATAAAGAATATGATTTTTTTGTTGGAAGAGCTGAATATGTAGATGATATTTTAAAGGATGAATGGGAAACAGTTAGAGAGAGCTTTTCCGCAAAAGATTCGGTATTAGATTTAGAACGTAAGTTAAATAAAGAATTTCCTTCCGATCAAAAATATTCACATGAAAATAGAGGTACAGTTTTAATAAAAACATATTCTGAAGAATATTCTACCGAATACCATAATATGATGAATGGGATGGTAGAACGAAGATTAACTAGCGCAATTATTAAAGTAGGCAGCTATTGGTATACAGCTTGGGTTAACGCAGGCCAACCTAATTTAAATGATTTATTAGAAAAAGGACCTTCCAAAAAACTACTTGAAAAGAACATCGAATTAGATAAAAATTACCACGGAGGTAAAATTAAAGGTAGAGAGCATGGACATTAGTTAATCTTAACTTTTTTAAGCTTCAATAAATTTAATGGATTAACACCTAAGTTTTTTATATTTTTTTGCACTAACCTTACTGCTTCATCATAATACAAAGGTATTATAGGAGTTTCTTCAATAAGTATCATATCCATCTGTTGGTAGTAATGAATACGTAACGAATCATTCGTTTCCTTTTGAGCCATTTCATATAGTTTGTCAAACTCAAAATTTTTAAAATGTGTGTAATTAGGCCCATGTGGTGTAAAGTTTTTACTATAAAATAATGCTAAATAATTTTCAGCATCAGGATAATCTGCCATCCACGATTTTCTAAAAAAGTTAACTTTAGATCTGGCAACTAGCTCATTATGAGTGATCCCTGGATTTAAATCAATCTTAATTTTAAAACCTATTTCATTTAATTGGTGTTGGATAAACTCACATAAATCAACATAATCTTTAGTGGTATAAATAGTTATTTCGGGTAAACCCTCTCCATTAGGAAACCCTGCAGCAAACAATAATTCTTTCGCTTTTTCGGGATTATAAGAGTAACCTTTTACAATATCTTCATTATAAGATGGTAACCCTTTGGGTATAAAACCAGCGTAAGCAGGTTTTCCAATGTTATTTCTCAAATAAGCCATCATACTTTTTTTATCAAAACCGTAGCTAATTGCTTGTCTAACTAATTTTTTACGTAAAGGGCTTTTGGTAACAATATCCAATTCATCATCAACTAAAATACCTAAGTACTCGGTGTTAAGCTGAGGAGTAATTAGCATGTTAAACTTGTTTTGCTGTTCTGGTTGTAGTTTACCATCACTTGTAAAAATAGCATCTTTGTTATCTCCCCTTGGTTCATTAATAAAATCTATTTCTTTAGATAAAAACTTGTAAAATTCTATATCTCTATCTTTAATAAATGATATGGCAATACCATCTAAATAAGGTAAAGAATCTCCATTTTTATCTTTTTCAAAATAATTTTCGTTTTTCAATAAAACCATTTTATTCCCTTCATCCCACATTTTAAAATGAAAAGGGCCTGTACCTATTGGGTTACTTCTGTAATCATATTTGTAATGTTTAATAATCTCTTGAGCAACAACAGAACAGTATTGCATGGTTAAAACACCTAAAAAAGGAGGGAAGGGGTTGGTTAAGTAAATGTTAAGAGTAGTATCATCTATCGCTTCAAAAGCTTTAAAATCATGTTCCTCTATATAATCTATGTTGTTGAAGATCCACGCACCAGGAGAAGCAACTTCGGGGTCGATAATTCGATTAAAACTGTAAACGAAATCTGAAGCAGTTACTTTTTTCCTTTTCCATCTTTAAATAAATCATGATTATGAAAACAAACATCACTTCTTAAATAAAGAGTGTAAGTTTTTCCATCTTCAGAAATTTTCCAACTTTTAGCAATACAAGGTAAAATATTAAGCTCATCATCCATTTGAAGCAAACCATTGTATAAATGATTAGCAGCCCACATAGTTTCTCTGTTTCTGCTAAATGCGGGGTCTAAAGAAGTTATACCTTCCGATTCGTTGTATCGAAACACATTGGAAGACTCTTTTGTTTCGTTATTTTTCCCACAAGAAAATAAAATAATTAAAACAAGGATTGATGAAAAGAATAAACGGAACTTAATCATGACTCTAAATTTTAGTTATGTAATAATAAGTAAAGCTTCAAATTATTTTACTTAAAGACTTTTGTTCTTTTCAACACGTTTCTGTTAGTCGAAATATAATTTGATAAAAACACGAAGTGGTTTAAAGAAAAAGTAATTTCGTTATTCAAACAAAATATATTAGGATGCAGCAACAATTTAATATCTTATCCGCTACAAGAAAAAATGTTTTAAACACTATAAATAGTTTGTCTTTAGAACAATTAAACACTATTCCCATGGGATTTAAAAATAATATTGTGTGGAATGCTTCGCATATTATGGTTACTCAACAATTATTGTGCTACAAATTATCTGGATTAGAAATGTATATTGACAATGCTTTTGTTGATTTGTTTAAAAAAGGGAGTGAAGCAAGTTATGTTACAGAAAAAGATATTAAAAGCATTAAAGAAAACTTAATTTCTTTGCCTTCTAAATTAGAGGAAGATTACAATGGCTCTATTTTTAAAAACTATACAGAATATCCGACCAGTTATGGGGTAATGCTAAAAAGTATAGAAGATGCTATTCAATTTAACAATGTACATGAAGGGCTTCATTTTGGTTATATTATGGCAATGAAAAAATTAATACACAATTAGCCTCATATTTTACCGTTTAACATTTTTTGTATTAATCAAAATTGAATTAATCTTAGTTTTGTTTTTTTAATTAAACGCTGTGAAAAACATACTCTTTTTTCTTTTTATTTCTCTCTTTTTTTTTCAAGCATCAGCTCAAAAAAAACATACTGTTAGTGGCTATGTAAAAGAAAAATCTAATGGAGAAAGTTCTGTTGGAGCTACCGTTTTTATTAAAGAAATTTTAAAAGGAACAACTACAAATACTTCAGGATTTTATTCTATTACAATAGAAGAGGGTGAATATACATTGGTGGTTTCTTATATTGGGTTTAAAGATATAGAGCAAAAGATTAATCTTAATAAAAATATACGTGTTAATTATGAAATTGAGGCGGACGTTATAACTACTAAAGAGTTTACTGTTACAGGAGAACGAGAAGATCAGAATACCAATGAAACTGTGATGAGCACGATTTCGTTAGATGTAGAAAAAATTAAAGCATTACCAGCCCTTTTTGGAGAAGTAGATATTTTAAAAACGATACAATTATTACCAGGAGTTCAGTCGGCAGGAGAAGGGAATTCTGGCTTTTATGTAAGAGGTGGCGGACCAGATCAAAATTTAATTTTATTAGATGGAGCAACAATTTATAATGCATCTCATTTAGCAGG